>CAYRVG010000087.1:0-8003 GCA_964427765.1 uncultured Candidatus Cloacimonadota bacterium | reverse complement strand
GCAGACGGAACCACGAACATTGACGAGCCCGACATGGACGTATTCATAGGCCCGAACTATGGCGAAGGCACCTGGACCCGCATCAGCGACTACAGCAATTTGGATATGTGGAATCCCCCGACAGCTCCGAGCGATACAACCGGCTATTTCACCAGTTCAGACCAGGGTGATATCCCTTATGGCGACAACGGTGAAATCTATTTCGGCATCTCGAATTCCGCCCATCTCAACGCCTCCGTGGATGACGACGGTAAGATCCATGTCATTGCCGTCTGGGCTTTGAACAACTATGAAGGATACTACTATCCCGCGATGCAGTTTGTAAAGGAATTCGTCTATGATCCAGCGACAGAGGAATACGAAGTGCGTGAAATATATCCTCAGAAGGATCCAAGTGACGACTACAACACCGCGTTCTGCCCCTGGGACATGGAAGCCCCCTGGGGTGAGGTGGACGAATATGGCGGAGACGCCGGTACCGGTTACTATCCCCTGGTAGCCACTGACTGGCCTTTCCCCCACTGGGATGAAAGCGCCCACTCGGACGCCATGCTCTTCCACTACAACAATACCAAGGTCACCGACGCCAACGGCCATGGCATGATGGCCGCCGTCTGGCAGAATTCTGAACGCGCCCGCCTGTACAACTACTATTCGGACACGGACTATTCCGATTTCGCGGACACCCCCGAGATCTACATCTCCGTTTCCCCGGATAATGGCGATATCTGGAGCGAACCGATCGTCCTGAACAATGTGGAAACCCCTGAATTCGACGGGCTCAAGCCCATGTGGGTCTATCCCGCGGACCAGGTCCTCTATGTGGACACCAACACAGAAGGACAGAAGATCGGCAAACTCGGTGTCATGTTCTTTGACGACTTCACCTGGGGCTCCAACGCGATCGCTCCGCCCTACCATCCGGATCCCGACGGTGGCGAAGTAATGTTCATGGAAATGCAGATCACCTTCCCTCTGGGCGGTGGCTCTCCCAACAACGACAACGGCATGCCCGCCGTTTCGAGGATGCTACACCAGAACTACCCCAACCCCTTCAATCCTGAAACCACCATCAGTTTCGACATGCCCGCCTCCGGCCCCGCGAACCTTTCCGTCTACAACGTGAAAGGCCAGCTGGTCAAGACCCTTGCCAACGGCAATCTTGACTTCGGCAGGCATAGCGTGGTTTGGGACGGTACGGACAACAGCGGCCAGGCTGTCACCAGCGGCCTCTATTTCTACCGTCTCAACGCAAACGGAAACGTCGAAACCAATAAAATGATGCTGATGAAATAGCTCCCAAACCTGCTATAACATCATAATCCATAATTAGGGTGTCCGTCTCGGACACCCTTTTTTCCTGGGGGAACACTCCCCTGATGATTTTGCTTGACAATAATTCCCATCCAGCCTTTGATAGAAACAGATGGATTGGAATACTTGCCTGAAGTTTTCAGAAAACGATCTCCAGGCACGTAAAAAAAGAAGGAAAAACCACAAAAAAAAGTATGGAGTATCTTATGAGACGCATTGTTTTATTCACCCTTCTCCTTGTGCTTTTGCCCACATTCATCCTGGCGGAAGCACTCGTGGCCGGGCCACAGAAAACACCCCTCGGTTCACCTCCCGGCAGAATGTTCCCCTCTTTCAGGGATGTGCCGGAATACACTTTCACAAAACTGCCCACTGCCATTATTACAAACTACTATGATTACATGATCGGCAGTTACAACGAGATCCCCCTGCAGGTCATCCCGCAATCCGCGGGCGGCGGCTATTTCATGACCTATCACGGCCGGCGCCAGCCAACGGCCACCAGAAGGGTTTTCTATTCCTACCTTGATGAGGCCGGGAATGTCATCAATAACAATGAGATCACCAGCGTGCAAAACCACGAGGGATTTCCCGCCATGGCGGTGGATCCTGTATCCGGCAAACCCATGTACGCCTGGCACGCGGATGCCGATGGCGACGATGGCGGACTGCTGGAGGTGGAATTCACCTCCGACGCCTTCATCGCCGGAATCGCCGGCCTTTTCAACGACATCCAGATTGTGGCGGACCCGCCCATCAGCATCACCCCTCCCGGCGGAACCGCTACTACGGATAATGAATTCATCTGGCCCTGCATGGTAATCGGCCCCTCCCCCATTGCCGGAAAGCGCCGCGTATACGTCGGCATGCGTAATTATGTTTCCCATTGCATCAATGGGAGCCCCAGCGAAAACATGTACATCGCCTACGCGGATTTTGACGGCGATGACGTCGAAATGGGTACGCCCCTGGCTTGGGAACACACGAGCATCCCGGAAATGGATGCCTGGAACCACGACATGGATGAATTCAGGCGCCCCGCCGGGACCCTCGCCGTCGATGACGCCGGAAACCTCTATTGGGCAGGCCACCACGTCGCTTACGACGCCAACGACGTAACCATCGACGAAGGCGACATGGACGTCTTCGTCTGCCCGAACTACGGCGAGGGAACCTGGGAGCGGTTCAGCGATTATGCCAATATCGCCACCTGGAACCCGGATACGGCCCCTTCGGACACCACAGGTTATTACCCCGATCCGGACATGGGGGACATCCCATACGGGGACAACGGCGAGATGTTCTTCGGCCTGGCCAATTCCGGCCATATCAATGCCATCGTCGATAACCACGGCAAGATCCACGTCCCCAGCCTCTGGGCCCTGAGCACCTATAACAACTATTACTATCCCGCCCTGCAGTTCGTTAAGGAATTTGTCTACGACACGGCCACCCAGGAGTTTGAGATCCGCGAGATATATCCCCAGAAGAACCCCGATGACGATTACAACGCCTGTTTCACGCCCTGGGACATGGAAGAGCCCTGGGGCGAGGTCGATGAATATGGCGGGGACGCAACCAGCGGCTACTTTCCCCTGATGGTGACGGCCTGGCCCTTCCCGCATTGGGACCAGAGCGCCCACACGGATCTGATGATGTTCCACTACAACGGGATCAAGCTCTCCGAGCCCAACGACGAGGGCATGATGGTCTGTATCTGGCAGGATTCAGAAAGGGCGCGCATGTTCAATTACTATTCCGATACCGACTATAGCGAATATTCGGACACCCCCGAGATCTGGATCTCCGTTTCCCCCGATAATGGCAGCCTCTGGAGCGAACCGATCATCCTGAACAACGTGGACACCCCCGAATTCGACGGCCTCAAGCCGATGTACACCTATCCCGCGGACAAGGTCATCTTCACTGGCATGCAGGGAGCAAGCAAGGTCGGCAAGATCGGGATCATGTTCTACGACGACTACACCTGGGGCTCGAACGTCAACGCCCCTCCCTACCATCCGGACCCGGACGGCGGGGTGGTCATGTTCATGGAATTGCAGATCGTCTTTCCCCCGCCCTCGGCCAACGACGACAACGGCATTCCCGCCATCTCGAACATGCTGCACCAGAACTTCCCCAATCCCTTCAACCCCGAGACCACGATCAGCTTCGACATTCCCGCCTCCGGCCCCGCGAGCCTTTCCGTCTACAACGTGAAAGGCCAGCTGGTCCGTACCCTCGCCGACGGCAGCCTGGATTTCGGCAGGCACAGCGTCGTCTGGGACGGCACGGACAACAGCGGCCGGGCTGCCACCAGCGGCCTCTATTTCTACCGCCTCACCTCCAACGGCCACTCTGAAAGCCGCAAGATGATGCTGATGAAGTAAATCATAACCAATCAACCAAACTATCTTGGGGATGGCCATTGCGGTCATCCCCATTTTTCTTCCACCACAACCCCCCAGGTATATCCAACCGAAATTCCCCGCCATTTTTCCCATTTCCCTCTCCTGCATTTTCCTTAAAATAGAGAACCAGATGAGAAAAGATCCAGGAGCAGGTTAGCGCCTTAACAAGGTACCTGTTTTGAAAAAGAACTTGACTTGGAATGAATAGATGAAAACAATGCAATCGGTCGTAAGACAATATATAGAGTGTCAGTAACGAGGGCAGTAAGAATGTCCTCAAATAACCTGAGAAACAATGAGTTGGATTTTACACCAACATTTGGGACTCAACACATTGATTGGGGATTACCCCAACATTTGGTACAAAACACATTTAAGGCTTTAATTGAGGAAATCATGAAGGCTTATTTACTATTGGTCATCCTGGTGGCAGTATCTTCTTTGGCCATTGCCGATACTACGTATTACTATGTAAATATCGACAATGCTCCTGACGGAACGGCAAGTGGTACGATGAAAGCATACTTTTTTGGCGAACCATATGAATATCAAACAACTACTCTGACATTCATTGAAAACTATTATGGGGGAATGGGAGGAAAGTACAGGTCCACAGATCAGCTTGATAAATCGACACCTTCTTTCTGGATAACGATCAAATGCGCCGCAAGAAAACCCTGGGGCCCGGACTGGTTGTGGGGCTATAGTGAGCAAACTTTCACGGGAGGGTCTGGAGTCTATCTTCCAACCATTCACATTGAAGATCCGCCCATGCCACCCAATCCCCCTGATCCCAAATAGACTGCAGACCATGTCTATGAGCAAAAGGGCATTGATAACAAGGCTACTTCTTATGTCTGTCCTTTTGCTCTTTTTCGTCAACGGCTTTGCCGTACTGCCATATACGATGATTGATAATGTGGAGTTTAGCAATAAGCCATTATCAAAAGTCCTGAAATTCTCCAACAGTAAGTATGTCTCACTGATGGGCCATACTTCCAGAGTCTTTTCCCTGGTGGGGAATTCCATAGTATTTGAGCAATCGGTGCCCGGACCGGAACGCTATATGAATTTCCTGAAAGGCGCCGGAGACATCCTCTACGCCCTGACTCTGTACGGGACCCTCGATATCTATGCCTATGACCCCACGGCCGGCCTGCATCTGCTCAGCAGCACGGATCTGAGCGATCCGGCGGGGGATATCACCAGGGTAACCCTGCCTTACTGCTTTGCCTTGGCAAACGGGATTCTGATATGTGAAGCTAACGTAAGTACTTTCGGGGGAGATGAATGGTATTGCCGGATGATCGTTGATGTGTCCGATCCCTTATCACCTGATCTGCTCAACCTTGAGTATGTTGATTTTCAGGAACGTTACACCGGCTTCTACTATTTAGGCGGTCATTACGTATACATTGGCTACAATGGCTCTCTCTACGTCTCGGATGCCCCGTCCGCTTCCCCCGCGGGCGTTTACGTCCCTGGGCTGGATCAACTTGAGATACATAGCACCAGGCAGATTGATGACGACATCTATTTCGTTTGCAGCAATGCTGACCAGGTATACTCGATCTCCAGGTTGGACCTTGACGACTTCAATGCCCCGGAGATCACCATGATGCAAACTACGGATACGAGAACCCAGATCGACATTTCGGATGTTTTCGGCAATTCCGTTTTTGTCTCCGGCCAAAACGGCGCGGGCATCTGGTGCGTGGAAAAATACCTCTTCTCAAACCAGGACTATTGGCAACTGCTTGTCTCCGCCAGCTACGATAACCTGTTCTACAAGCTGTTTCCGCTCGACGGCTGTTACTTTGCCGCGGGTTCCTATCGCTCCCTGATCCTGGACGGCAACCTGGATCAGCAGGATGTGATAAATGTATCCTCAAGCTACTATTTGTATACGACCATCCTCGATCGCTACCTGGTTTTAGATGAGTCCGTTGATTATGGGGTTTCCAGCGGATTCAGGATATTCGACCTGCAAACAGAGGAATTTCTGGACTTCCAAATAGACGCGTATCTGGATGATAAATACACGGTCTATGGAGCTGACAAGCTGGTATTCCTTTCTTCATACGCGGAAGTGGTGGAATTGGGCCAGGACGGGATCGAGCGCACATGGTCGGTCCCCACCCAGCCAGGAATTTCACAGCTTGGCGCAATGGGAAACATATTGGCTATGAGCGGGTATGTGAACGGGCAATGGAGGATATTCCTCTATACATTGGACGATTCCGGATATCAGCTTCGGTCTGAGACCGTGGTGCCCCATATTTGCGCCGGCATTTGTTTTTATGCCCCGGATTACATCTTTGCCAATAGATTCACAGTAAACGAAGAGACCTACACCTATTTCTACCGTATCGAGCAGGATTATTCGCTGACCTTTCTGAGTGACCTGGTATCAGCCGGGACAACATCTCTTATCAGAGAGAACGCCATCATCCAGGCTGACGATGGAGGCTCGGTTATCGACACCACCGATCCCGATATTCCAGCCGTTTCCCACATAATCTCCCTACCCACCGATGCCGGCTGGCAAGCTACATTCGACGGGTATGAGCACTACCTGTTTAATGGCATGTTTCACTCATTTCTACTTGACTCCAGCTTTGGCCTGCAGGGTCATATAACTGGCGTCAACCTGCGTTTTTACCAACCGGGCTGTTTCCTCAATCCCGGCCCCGCAAGCTGCGTGAAAGCCAGAATTGACGCCATCTCAGATAACGGAGACCCGTTCGTTCCCGAGTTGTCCCAAAAGGTTAAGAGCTATCCCAACCCCTTCAAGTCATCAGCCACGATCGAGTTTTCCCTGCGCCAGAATGAGGCCGTCACACTGGATGTTTTCAATTGCAGGGGGCAAAAGATATCGGACCTGTCTTGCCAGATGTACGGCAGGGGAACACACCAGTTGGAGTGGGATGGCACGGATTCTCAGGGAAACAGGCTGGGCTCGGGGATCTACCTCCTGCGTATGAGAACCCCCAGAGAATCATACCTGCACAAAATGATGCTACTCAACTAAATGCCCGGCATCTTTTTTATCCATTCATTGTAAGGTCCTATCCTAATTGATAACAAATATTTGCAACGAAAGCGATACTATCTGTACACTCATTCAATACTCTGTCCTACTTGATATTTTTCCCATTTCCCCCTCTTTTCAAAGCGTTAATCAAGTGTTGATCAAGCCTTGATCAAGCGTTAACAATTAACGCTTGATTAAGGCTTGATAAAGAAGTGATCAAGGCTCTGATTTAGGGAAGAAACGGTTAACTTTCTGGGATACAAAAGATAAGGATGCTTTGGAAAGCAGCTGTAAAGATGAAGCTAGCGGATCGGAGTAATTAACTAACGGGAAAAGCGGGAACTATAGCTATTTCTTGAGCATCAGCCACATGAAGAAGGGGCAGCCCACGGCCGCGGTGATCACGCCCACGGGGAGCTCGATCGCCGTGATGTTGCGGGCGATGAGGTCGCAGATCAGCAGGAATATCCCTCCCGCCGCGAGGGAATAGAGATACACCCTTTTCTGGCCGCTGGGGATGAAGAAGCGCACCACGTGGGGGATGATCAGACCCACGAAGCCGATGATGCCGGCGTAGGAAACGGTGATCCCGATTAGGATGGAGGTGAGAATGAACACCTCTCTGCGGACGCTGGAAACATTGATGCCCACGCTGCCCGCGTAGACGTCCCCGCCACTCATGATGTCCAGGGCCGTGGAACGAAAATACAGCCAGGCCAAGATGAGGACGGAGATCCCCGTCAGGCCCAGAAACATGTACCATTCAGAATTGGTGAACACCCGGCCCAGGTTTCCCATCAGGGTGCCCAGGATGATCATGGTGTCCTTCTGGAAAAGATACATGAGCAGCGAGATGCCCGCCGCGAAAAACATCCCCGTGATGACGCCCGCGATGAGCAGCCGGGTGCGGTCGAAACTCCCCTTTTTCTGGGCCAGTTTCCAGACCACGAAGAGGGTCGTCCCCGCGCCGATGAAGCCGCCCAGGGGCATCAGCAGGGTCAATCCCAGCACGCCGAACAGGATCGAGCCAAATGCCGAACCGGAGGAGATCCCGAGGATATAGGGTTCCGCGAGTAGATTGGCCAGCATGAGTTGATAGACGGAGCCGATCCCGGCGAGGGAAATTCCCGTAAAAAGGGTGAGCAGGAGCCGCGGGAGGCGCAGCCCCCAGATGATGTTGCCGTCGGTGGTTCCGGCAAAAAGTGAGATCCCCACCGTCAGGAGTCCCAGGAGAATGAGCAGCA
>CAYRVG010000086.1:0-2462 GCA_964427765.1 uncultured Candidatus Cloacimonadota bacterium | reverse complement strand
ATTACGTGGTCGCGACAGGCGACTGATTGGAGGGTTTCACATGTCTCTGAAAAGAATAGACCTGCTGATCTGCTGCGGCTCCGGCTGCGTATCGGCGGGGGCTTTGAAGATCAAGGACCGGTTCCATGCCGTTCTGGCCGAAAAGGGGATCTCCGACGAGATCAACATCATCGAGACAGGCTGCATGGGGCCATGCGATTACGGGCCTGTGATGGTCGTCTATCCGGAGGGGATCTTCTATAAATCCGTCACCGTCGATGATGTCGAGGAGATCGTCTCCGAGCATTTCATCAAGGGACGCGCCGTCCAGCGCTTGATGCTCAAGGACGAGGAGAAGACGATCGCCGCCCAGAAGGAGGTGCCCTTTTACCAGAAGCAGGTGAAGGTGGCTCTGGCGAATTGCGGCTACATCGATCCGGACAGCCTGGATGAATACATTGCCATGGGCGGTTATGAAGCCCTGGGAACCGTGCTCACTGAGATGAACCCCCAGCAGGCCATCGAGGTTGTGAAAGAATCAGGCCTGCGCGGACGCGGGGGAGGGGGATTCCCCACCCACATCAAATGGCAGCTCGTGCACGACGTCCAGGCAGACCAGAAATACATGATCTGCAACGGTGACGAGGGAGACCCCGGCGCTTTCATGGACAGGAGCCTTTTGGAAGGCGATCCGCACCGCATCCTGGAGGGGATGATGCTGGCCGCCTACGCCATCGGCGCTTCTCACGGCTACTTCTACATCCGGGCTGGATATCCCCTGGCCATCAAACGCATCAAGCAAGCTATGGCCCAAGCCAAGGAAGCCGGGCTGATGGGGAAGAATATTTTCGGTTCCGATTTCTGTTTTGAGGCCGATGTGCGTACGGGTGCGGGAGCTTTCGTCTGCGGCGAGGAAATGGCTTTGATCCAATCCATCCAGGGCGAGCGTGGAAATCCCACTCCCAAACCTCCTTATCCCGCCACCAACGGGCTTTGGAATAAGCCCACCGTGGTCAACAACGTGGAAACCCTGGCCAATCTGCCCACGATCTTCACCAAGGGTGCGGATTGGTTTGCCGGCATGGGAACCGAGACCAGCAAGGGCACGAAAGTTTTCGCGCTCACCGGAGATATCAGAAACACCGGTTTGGTTGAGGTTCCGATGGGTATCACCCTGCGTGAACTGATCTTTGAGGTTGGCGGCGGCATGACCGGCGGCCATGAATTCAAGGCGGTTCAGCTTGGCGGACCCTCCGGGGGGTGCCTCACGAAGGAGCATCTGGACGTTCCCGTGGATTATGAGAGCCTCAGTGAACGCGGCGCGATGATGGGTTCCGGCGGCGTGATCGTGATGAACGATCAAAAGTGCATGGTCAACGTGGCCAAATTTTTCATGGAATTCTGCGTTGACGAATCCTGCGGAAAATGCCCCCCCTGCCGCATCGGACTGGTGCAAATGCACAAGATCCTGGAACGTATCACCTCCGGTGAAGGAAAGGAAGGTGACCTCGAGGAGTTGCAGAGGTTGGGCGAAACGATCTCCAAGCTCTCGCTTTGCGGGCTGGGGCAATCTGCCCCCAACCCCGTTCTTTCCACGATCCGCTATTTCCGCGATGAATATGAGGCGCATATCCGTGACAAAGCTTGCAACACCAAGGTTTGCACGGACCTGTTCCATTTCAAGATCGATAAATCCCGCTGCATCGGCTGCTCGCTTTGCGTGCGCAAATGCCCTGTGGACTGCATATACGGTTCACGGGAGGATAAATACACTATCAACCAGATTGATTGCATCAAATGCGGCAATTGCCAGGACGTGTGTCCGGTGAATGCCATCGACCGCATCCCCGGGATGCATGACGATGTGATCTCCCATAAAGAAGAAATTGCAAAATCAATAGAGGAATAAAAGGAGTTTAAATGTACAGGGAAATATGTGAGAAATATGCTCCTGACAAAGACAATCTCATCTACATACTGCATGAGATCCAGGACACGCATCCCCAGCACTATCTATCCGAGGAAGCGGTTCAGGTGGTTTCGGAATACCTTGATGTGCCGCCAAACCATATCTTCGGCGTGCTGACCTTTTACACTATGTATAGCACAACCCCGCGCGGTAAGAATATCATCCGTCTCTGCGAATCCCCGCCCTGCTATATCAAGGGCTCGGAAAACATCCTGCGCAAGCTGAAGGTCCTGCTGGGCGTTGAAGCTGGCCAGACCACCAAGGACGGTCTCTTCACGCTTGAACTTTGCGCCTGCCTGGGAATTTGCGGAAACGCCCCGGTAATGATGATCAATGACGATTTCTACGGCGATCTCACCGAGGAAAAAGTTGAGGATATCATCGAAAAGCTGAGAAAGGGGGAAAAATGAAGTTCTATCGCAGCCACGTACTGATCGGCATCAACGAAGCTTCCCTGCAGGCCGGGGTCCAGGATTTCATCAAGGCTCTGCGCAAGGAACTCTCGCGGCAAAAC
>CAYRVG010000085.1:0-2878 GCA_964427765.1 uncultured Candidatus Cloacimonadota bacterium | reverse complement strand
TGATCATAATAGATCCGTTTCCGTTTATCGAGAACGAAGTTCCCGTATTGGTAATCGTATACGGCGACCATCACACCGACATCCTTCTGGGCTGCGATCTCCTGGACGATGTGGAAGCTGTCGAAATGGCCGAGATGGGGTTCGTCAAAGGTGTAAAAGGCTCTGATGTTTCCGGGACTCTGGTTTAAAACGGTCTGCATCCGGCTCGCGATCCCCCGCCGCCAAAAGCCGGGATCAGTCCTCATTTCATGATGCACCTGGTCCTCTATCTCCACGTAATCCAGCACCAAGTCGCAATTGCCGTGCCAGAAGACGCGGGGATTGAGGTTTACGAGGCGCATTTTGTCCCGGGAATCAGGGGTGGAGGGATTGAAATCGTGATCATGGGTGAGAAGTTTGGCGTCCAGAAGTTCGGCGTAGGACACCCGGATATGCAGATCCACGTATTCATCCCGGACGCTTGAGCGAAGATGATCCCCGACGCGATAGACGGTCTGGCTTGTCTTTCCGTCCTTGCCCTGGTGTTCAAGTATCTTTGTTTCATGGGCATAACCCGTCTGCGAAAGCTCATATCCGGCAAGCCTGAAACTTAATAACGGCTCTTCCGGCGGGAGATCAGCCGCGATATCCCTGACCCTGAACCGGTAGGTGATCCAAAAGTGGTATTCCCCATACAGCTTGGGATCGTTCTGCAGCACAGTGAATTCAGCGCCGACGCGGACGTAGTAACCGTTCTTGTTCGGCCAGCGATACCGCAGATCCGTGAAAACGCACCCCGGCTTGTCCTTTCCCGCCTCCGCCTGCCACGCCCAGCCATGGGAAGCGCCGGGATCACGTACCGCGAGGCCCTGGCGGGGAAGATCCTTTTCATCACGGGCCGCGTACCAGAACTGGTTATCCAGCGCGTCGCCTTCCTCGAGTTCCGCCTCACTGGAAAATTCCGCTTCGAAACGCATGTAGTTCGAAAGAGAGACGGGCTGGGTTGCGAACCTGTGTTCATGGGATTTGGAGGGGTTCCAGGCGTAGTCGTTGACGATCGCGTCCAGGCCGTATTCGTCCATTTCGTCCAGGAGCCCGTCAAGATCTTTGTCCGCGGAGTTCGTGCGGATCGTAGTGGCGTTGTAACCCAGAACCCGCATTGCGCGACAGAGGGTATCCCGCAGGGCGCGGTCTTGGGCGGTGCCATTGTTCAGGGACGAATAGACTCCGAGCAAAAAAGAGTCAGAATGCTTTGCCGTCAGGTTCGTAACCCCAGCCAGACAAAAAAGTATCATGGCAATTATTGTTAAAACATTCTTCTCAAACATGTTCTCCCCTATTCCTGAGTGTGTCTGTCAAATCTTATTTATGTAAAAGGTAGAATATCGGTCAAGCATTTTTCGGGAAGAGCGGCTGGCTCATTTCCTGAACACCCTTTGTGTGGCCTTGCGCATCAAATCCGTCCCCATGTTCTTGAAATCATTCCAGTCACGCTTCACGGGGATCAGATAACCGAGCATTTCCCCTTTCGTCTGTTTCTGTTCATAGATGATGATCAGGAAAAACCAGAGCAGGTATGAGATATTGGTCGAGATGGCCGCCCCGGTTATCCCCCAGCGCGGTATCAGCAGGAAATTCAGCCCGATATTCTGGATCAGGGCGAGGCCCGGAATGATGATCGTTATCAAGGGAAATCCCTTGCTGTTCAGATAGTTGTTGAAGAGGGAGCCGAAGCTCAATCCGTAACTCGCGGGGATCAGCCAGAGATACACGGAATAGGCGGGCACGAATTCCGCCCCGTAAAGGAGCCCCAGCACGAATCTTCCTAAAAGAACGAATCCGATGTTCGCCACAGTGAGGAAAATAAAGAAGAGCATCAGCATCTTTTTCATCAGGATCCACTTGCTCTTCAGGTCCTCTGTATCGGAAAGCTTCACGAAAAGCAGGCCTCCCACGACGTTCGAGGCCGCCTGCAAAAGGTCCACGATGTGCGCCGCGATGGAATAGATCCCCACCTGGCTGAAGCCGAGAAAATGCCTGATTATGATGATGTCTGACCGGATCATCATAGATAAGAGCAGGGCGGATATGAACACCCTGATCCCGAATTTGTAGGATGAAAACACATAGCCCAGATCGAGCTTGCGGAATGAGAACTCCCAATGATGCCTGCATATGAAGAATATGATGCTCGCGGCAAGCCCGATCAGAACCGCGCCCAAAACCCAGGCCAGGCGGTCCGCTCCGCGCAGGAGCAGATATCCCAATACTATGAGCAGCAGGAAGGTGGCGGAATTGATCAGCTGCCCGATGGAATGCAGCCAGATCTTATCCAATCCGAGATACAGGCTTTGCACCTGCATGAAGAACTTCCGCAAGGTGACCAGCGCCACAAAGACCAGCATATACACCGGATTGAAATCGAAACCCAGCGCCCGGCTCCAGAAATTGATCAGCAGAAGCCCGATGGCCGAGAGGAATACCGTCTCAGCGATGAAAGTGAGAACAGCCCAGCCAAAGAGGTTTTTCACCTTGCCGGGCGATTTGCGGATCAGGTAGGGATAGCTGTGATACAGGCCCATATCTAGAACCATCCAGATGAAACTGCCCATCGTGACGATGTAGCTGTATTGCCCCTTGAGCTCCACGCCCAGATAGCGGGCGCTGATCCAGCTGCTGAAAAAGGAGATGATCATGATGATCAATCTGGCGCTGCCGCCCATCAGGATGTTCTTGCGCAGGTTTATCGAGGACATGGCTTTATCTTCGTACGAGTTCTGAGATCAGGGCTTCCATGCTATCCCTGAGTCTTTCCAGGGTGTAATCCCTGTGGATGGTCTTAAGGGCAGATTCCGCCATGCTTTCGTATTTACCGGGATTATCCAGCCGGTCCAGCACA
>CAYRVG010000084.1:0-7624 GCA_964427765.1 uncultured Candidatus Cloacimonadota bacterium | reverse complement strand
TAACCTTCAAATGCGATGGCGCATTTCTCCGCCGCATAATCGAAACCCGCGTGGAGGGCTCCCGGCACGGCTTGATCGTCTCCGGGGTCAATGTCGTTTACTCTAAGGATCGCCCCAATTTCGACCGCGTCACCTCTCTCAAGATCGGAGGGGAGCCCTGGGATCCGGACAAGATATATACCTGTGCCACAACGGATTTCCTTATGCAGGGCAATGCCGGGCTGACCTTGCTTACGCAGGTGCCCCAGGAGGATATAACCCACTGGCAGATCAATCTCCGGGACGCGATCGTCAATTACTTCAAGCAGAAAAGCCCCATCAAAACAGAGATAGACGACCGCTGGAAACGTGATGACAATGCCAAGCCCACTGCGGAGATGCTGCAATGAACATTGCCATAATCGTCTGGTCTGAAACGGGGAAAACCCTGCAACTGGCTGAATTGGTGCGCGACAAGCTTGGCGGGGATGGCCACCAGGTGAGCCTCACACGGTTGCAGACAACCGTTCCCTTTGATTCCAAGCACATACTGCCGGAAGAGAAGATCGAATTTACGAACCTGCCAGATGTAAGCGCCGCGGATTGTGTGCTCGTTGGCGGACCCGTCTGGGCTTTCCGCTCATGTCCGGCCGCGAAAAAAGCGATCCGTGAACTTGGCCTGCAAATCAAAGGCAAAAAATTCCTGCCCTTTGTAACCCACGCCTTTCCCTTTGATTGGATGGCCGGCACCTGGTCCGCCAGCGGAATGGGCCGCATTGCCAAAAAGCAGGGTGCCAATGTCCTGCCTGGCGTTGTTCTTTCGGGCTCGGGGAAATCGGACAGAACTAATTACAACAAGGTGGCGGAAAAGATCCGCGACCAACTCAAATAGACAACAGGATATTCAGGCGTCCCGGCCAGATTTGGCCGGGACGCCATTTTTGCGCCTACAGTTCCCAGTAGAAGAGGAAGTTGCCGAAAAGAGCTTTCAGAGGATATTTACCTAATTCAGGATGGAACAGGATCAACTGATTGATGAGACTGTCCACTTCATCCTTGTCTTTGGCCCTGGAAACCAGATAGGCAATGTTCATGCTTTCCATGATCTTGCCCAGCACCATTGCCGCGCAAAGCTGGTTCAGATTCAGCGTCGCGATCCACATCCTGCCTTCTTTTGCCCGCTCTTTGGCCTGGCCGAAAAGGGCCTGCCACTGTTGCAGGTCTTCGCCCTTTGGATCTGGGGTTCTTAGCGTCCAGTCGTTGAAGGGATCAAAATTCAAGATAAGTTGCTGTTCAATACTCCGACGGGGGTAATGCCGGAAGAAATCCAGCATGGGGAAATGGAATTGGACGATGGATTGCCAGTTGTCCGATTTAACGCCAAATCTTTCACAATGTTCGGCCAGCTTGTGGGCCAAGGCCTCACTTTTGGCGATCAGGGGATTACCCGCGGGTGTGAAAACGGGCATTCCATCCTTGAGGATCCGGAAGACCCCGTCATCTTTAGAGACCTGATACATAATACTGCTCCTTGCCTTAGATTACATTGATTGCTCCGTTATTTCTCCTGCTTTGCTTTAAGATGTTCTTACCTGAGTCCGGACACATCTGTGGCGTAAATGGTGTCCGCTGAAGTAGTGATGATGCAATTATCCCACGCTGGGATTGGTTGGGATGACCCGTCAACCCGCACATAGACTTACCTCCTTCGTTGTCATTCTCTATTTGCCTTCCTGATTACCATAGTTGTGTTTGCCTGAATAATTGTCAAGCAGAAATTTCAACCTTGGCATCCACCTAATCAGTCCACACGGTCATCCCGCCCTCAAACCCTCATCAGATCTATCTCTGATGTCTCCCGCCGGATCCCCGCCAAGCTGGCGGGAACCCGGGCGGAAGCTCATGTGGGGGCAGTCGAACTGAATATCAGGGAGGATAATTGACCGGGTGGGTCTGCCTCCCCATTGAAACCAAGGGGTGAAGAAGTGAAACAGGCTGGGTTGGAAAGGCTTGACAAATACACCTCCTCTGATTTGTGGTAAAAAAATGCTAAATTCTGATGTCAGAAAAGGATAGATATGCGTTTCGAAAGTGAATTGAAACTCATCCGCCGCGCGGTTGATGAGATCGTTCCCCTGGAGGATATGGTCGCGAAGCTGGAAAAAAGCGAGAAAACCGGCACTCCGCTACGGATCAAATTCGGGATCGACCCCACCGGGTATGACGTCCACCTGGGGCATATGGTCCCTATCCGCAAGATGAGGGATTTTCAGGATCTCGGCCATACGGGGGTGATCATTATCGGTGATTTCACAGCCCGGATCGGAGATCCCACCGGGCGGGATGAATCGAGGCCGCCGCTGACGCATGAGGAGATCATGCGCAACAGCGAGAAGTACATGGACCAGCTCTACACTGTGCTCAAACCAGAACAGACCGAGGTTCGTTACCAAACGGAATGGTTCGGCAGCATGGGAATGAGCGATGTCCTGAAGCTGATGGCAAAATTCACGCTGGCCCAGTTCATGGCGCACGATACCTTCCGCAGCCGCTATGAGAAAGGTCAGACCCTGGGCATGCACGAGATCATGTATCCGCTCCTGCAGGGCTACGATTCCGTGGCCATAAATTCCGATGTGGAACTTGGCGCCACCGAACAGAAATTCAACATCCTCTGCGGACGCGATCTGCAGCGGCATTTTGGACAGGAAGAGCAGGTGGCGGTGCTTTCACCTATCCTGACAGGAACGGACGGCGTGAACAAGATGGGTAAATCACTCAATAACTACATCGCGATATTCGATCCTCCCGCGGAGAAATTTGGCAAGGTGATGTCCATTCCGGACTCTTTGATCCTGAATTTTTATACCTACGCCGCCCACGCCGACGAGAAACTCCTCGATGAGGTCAAAAGCGAACTGGCCAAAGGCACCAATCCCATGCTTCTGAAGAAACGCCTGGCGTACATGATCGTTTCCTTCTATCATGGGGAAGAGGCTGCCCGCGAGGCCCAGGAGGCGTTCGAGAAGTTGTTTTCGCAAAGGGAGATACCCGGGGAGATGGATGAATACATCGTTCCCGAAACAACCATGCGCCTGAACAAACTGCTCAGGGACTGCGGCTTGTGTGGATCCGGCGGGGAGGCGAAACGCCTGATCCAGGGCGGCGGTGTGTGCCTGGACGGGGATAAGATCACCTCCTGCGATTCCGAGATCGAGATAAAAGACGGGATGGTCCTCCGCGCCGGGAAGCGTAAATTCATTCGCCTGAGGAAGAAGCAATAATGATCCAACTAACAACTTTACAGACAGTTTTCGTTGTGGGGATTGTCTTGTACTCCATAATTCTCCATGAGATAAGCCACGGCATGGTGTCCCACTGGCTGGGTGACGATACGGCCAAGCGCATGGGCAGGCTGAGCCTGAATCCCCTCAAGCACATAGACTGGTTTGGGACCGTGATCCTGCCGCTATTGATGTTTTTCACGACCAGGGTCGTTTTCGGCTATGCCAAGCCGGTCCCGATAAATCCCTATAATTACAGGGACCTCAAGCGGGATACGGGCCTTTCCGCTTTGGCCGGACCAGGCACCAACATCCTCATCGCCATCCTCTTTGCGCTGGTCTTTCATCTGAATTCAGGCAGTGCTTTTGTGGTCCCGATCTGTTTTTATGCTGTTTTCTTCAACCTGCTGCTGGCTTTTTTCAACCTTATCCCGATCCCGCCCCTGGACGGTTCAAAGGTTCTGGGGATGTTCCTTTCCGACGAGGCATACGTCAAATGGATGGCCCAGGAACGCCGGGGGATGATCGTTCTTTTCGCCGTCATCATCATTTCCAGCCTGCTCAGGCTGAATATCGTGGGCCGGGTGATCCTGCCTCCGATCCTCTTTGCCATGAGTCTGCTGGGGATGGTCTGATCAACCAGGTATAGTTTTAAATAATATAGAACAAGGAAAACTGAAATGGAAAAACAACAACTTCTCGATCAAGTTAAAAAACAGAAGATCAAAGCGATCGACCTCAAGTATTGCGGGCTGGACGGGCGCTGGTACCACATCACCTTCCCCGCCAGAAGGCTGGAAAATGTCCTGGAACGCGGCGTGCCCTTCGACGGTTCATCAATTCCCGGCATGCGCTCCGTGGAATCCGGGGACATGGTGCTGATGCCGGATATCGAAACCGCGAACATGGACCCTTTTTTTGAAACGCCCACACTTCGCCTGATCTGCTCCATCTGCGACGCGGATACGCGCGTCGGCGTGAAAAGGGATCCCCGCAGCGTGGCTTTACGCGCCCATGATTTTCTCCTTTCCACGGGCATAGCGGATGCCAGCACCTGGATCCCGGAACTGGAGTACCATCTTTTCGACACCGTGGAATTCAACAGCGATGAATACTCCGCCGGCTATACCCTCACCTCAGCGGAACACAAGGACGCGCTTCCCTTTGATTTTGAGGACGACGACGCAGTGGCCCAGCAGGGCAGGAAAGGCTATCATATGGACACACCTTTTGACCGGTATTACGAGATCCGCCAGGAGATCGTGGACAAGATCGAGGAACAGGGGATAAAGGTTCGCTACCACCATCATGAGGTGGGGCTCTCCTCCCAGCAGGAGATCGAAACGGAACTGCTGGCCTTTCCCAAGATCTGCGACGACACGATGGTGATGAAGGACATCATCCGCCGGACGGCCCTGGATTATGGCCTCACCGCCACCTTCATGCCCAAGCCGATCTACAACCAAGCCGGGAACGGCATGCACTTCCACATGATGCTGCACAAACGCGGCAAGAACATTTTCTATAAAAAAGGCGGTTACGCGGACCTCTCGGACAAGGCGATCTGGTTCATCGGCGGCATCCTCAAGCACGGGCGTTCCGTGGTGGCTTTCACGAATCCCAGCACCAACAGCTACAAGCGTCTTCTGCCGGGCTTCGAAGCTCCGGTAAAGCTCTTTTACGGCCTGGCGAACCGCAGCGCCGCGATCCGCATTCCCAGATACGCCAACACGCCTGAAAGCAAGAGATTTGAATTCCGCACGGGAGACGCCACCTGCAATCCCTATTTCGCGATGAGCGCCCTCCTCATGGCGGGATTGGACGGGATACTGAACAAGATCGACCCCGCCAAATACAATCTGGGGCCCTATGACGACAATGTCTTTGCCTGGAGCGAGAAGAAGAAGGAAAAACTCCTTTCCATTCCCGGTGACCTCAGGGAAGCGATGGAATGCCTGGAAAAGGACCATGATTACCTGCTGCGCGGAGATGTCTTCAACGAGGAATTGATCGATGCCCACATCAGGATCAAACATACAGAGCACGAGGCAGTTAGGAACAGGGTGCACCCTCACGAAATGCTGCTTTATTACAACATGTAATTTTAGGAACGGATATTGCATTCCCAATACACATATTCTGATTTAACCTATAGAGGTAAACCAATGAAAAGACCAATCTTATTGATCATTCTGAGTATTTTTGTGGGCATCGGATTCGCCGTTTCCGGTGATATCGAGCCCACACTTAGGACCACAGCTTTCGAGATCACCTCGAAATCCGCGGATCACACCGATATAAACTTCACGCTTCCTCAATTCGAGATCAAAGAGGTGGAGGCCGCCGGACAGACCTATCACCGTGTGATGCTTGGCGAAGCAGGCAGCACGATGGAAAGCGGCCTGCCCGAGCTTCCGACCCTGAGCATGACCCTGGCCATTCCCCGGCAGGGCAGTGTCCAGGTCGAGGCTCTGGGTCATGAGCAAAACCTCATCACCCAGTTCAACGCTTATCCGCTGCAGCAGGGGCAGGAATACGAGAGCCCCAAATCATTCGTGAAGAACGCGGATTACTACGCTTCCGGTTCCCTTTATCCCCAGGCCGCGGTTGAATACAGTGATCCGGTCATCCTGCGCGATTTCAGGATCATCAACATCCAGGTGAATCCTTTCAGTTACGATCCCCAGACCCAGGAACTGATCGTTCGCCAGAGTGTCGACCTCAGGGTGAATTTCACCCCCGAGCCTGGGATCAATGAGATGGAGGGAGAACTGCTCTCCGTATCACCCGCGTTTGCCAATATATATGATTCGATGATCCTCAATTTTGACGACTACCGCCATCAGATGTATTCCAGTGTCCCGCCCCGCTACCTGATCATCCACGGGCAGAACGCAGATCCGAGTTTTGTGACCGCCCTAAATGAATACGTGCTCTGGAAAAGTCAGAAGGGCGCGGACGTGGATGTTGCCAGCACGGCGTCTGACGAAGCGGGCACCAGCACGACCACTATCAAGAACTACATCCAGTCGAAGTATGACAATCCCGCCACCCGTCCGGATTTCGTCATCTTGATCGGCGATACAAGCGGCTCATACACGATCCCCACCTACACGGTTTCCGGAGGAGTGGGGGACTATCCCTACACCCATCTGGATGGAAACGATGGCCTGGGCGATGTCTTCATTGGCCGCATCTGCGTGGAGAATCTTTCACAGCTGCAATTGCTCTTTGCCAAGATATACCTTTACGAACGCGACATTAACATCGCGACCGCGGACTGGCTGAACAGGATGCTTCTGGTGGCCGACTGGTCACCCTCCGGAATTTCCACGGTCTACACCAGCAAATACATCAAGGAAAGAGCGCTCCTCATCAATCCGGACTACACTTTCACGGAGCTTTATGGCAGCAATCCCTCGGCAACCGAGGCCAATGCCGCCATCAACCAGGGCGTGGGATTCCACAGCTACCGCGGTTACATCGGCATGAGTGGATGGTCACCCTCCAATTCCGCCCTGTTCAACGGATTCCGGCTGCTGCACGCGATAATCCTCACCTGTTCCACCGGAAACTTTGGTTCCACGGACACCACGGAGGAATACATCCGCCTGGGCACCGTAGCCGCGCCCAAAGGCGCCGTATCGGCCATGGGGATGGCGACCTCCAGCACCCACACCCTCTTCAACAACGCCCTGCACGGCGGCATCTGGGGCGGCATATTCCAATATAACATGCGCACGCCGGGTGAGGCCATGCTGAACGGGAAACTCTATATCTACCAGATGTTCAGCCAGACCGCCCCCTCCAGCGCCACAAGTTTTGCCCATTGGCTGAACCTGATGGGCGATCCCTCCATGGAAATATACACCGGTATACCCAACACCTTCAATGCCACAATCCAGGACACCATACCTCTGGGTTTGAGCCTTTTGGACGTCAATGTCCGCGATGGCGACAACAACGTGGTGGAAGAAGCGGCGGTGACCCTGACGCAGAACAATTCCATCATCAGCCGCGGCTATACGGACAGCGCCGGGAACGTCATTCTGGTGCTGCCTTCCAGCATGACGATAAACAGCTGCACCCTGACGGTTTCCAAGCATGAATTCAAGCCACTGCAGCAGACCATTGCCGTGGAAAATGAAGGAACCCTGGTGCCTGGCTCGATTGTCGTGGACGATGATAATTCCGGTTCCTCCAGCGGTAACAACGACGGGCTGGTCAATGCCGGGGAGACGGTCGAGATGCTTTTTGGGCTTAACAACACCGGCACGGAACCAGTCAGCGGAATCACCGGATATGTGATCACAAACAGCCCCTACGTCACATTCATCGATTCCCTCGTCACATACGAACCG
>CAYRVG010000083.1:0-7982 GCA_964427765.1 uncultured Candidatus Cloacimonadota bacterium | reverse complement strand
ATTGCGCAAGATTCCCCGCATTTGCAATCTCGCGGATCCATCCCTTCCTTTTATCTGACTCACTTGCCTCCCGTGAGCCTCCGCCTGACTTCCCGCTGGGCGGGCGGGAACTCAGTGGGAAGTGGACGGGTTCTGACCTGGCCAGGCATGAGGGGGTTATTGTCAAAGAAGTGTCATGACTGATAGATTCCTCCATTGGCCCGCTGGTATGATAGAAACTTGCCGGGAAAATCCAAATTGACAATAAGCGGGGCGTTGGAATAATTGGCTATATGAACTTAGCTAAATAGAGTTAATTAATTAGCCGCGAGGATAAACTGAAATGAACGAAAAGCTAAATCCCATCCCCTTCAAACACCTGCCCAAAGATCTCGACGTCACCGCTTTCGCGGACATCGAGGCTTTCGTAAAAAACCTGATGAGCCCGGAACCGCAAAGCCCCCGTGAACTGGTTCTGATGATGGAAAAATACTCGGACCTGACGCGGGCCGTATCCGACGAAATAACCTGGCGTTACGTCAACATGACCGTCCACGCGGACGATCCGGAGCGCGAAAAGGCCTACAACGAATATTTCAGCCAGGTGGTGGCGCCGCTGGAAAAAATATCCTTTGACCTCAAGCGGAGCTTTTACGCCAATCCGCACCGCAAGTCCCTATCCCGTGAGGAATACGGTCATTTGTGCCGCATCATCGAACGCACGATCGAGCTTTTCCGGGAGGAGAACGTTCCCCTGAAGGTCCGGGAATCCGAGCTCGCGAACAAATACGGCGGGATCGTAAGCCGCATGAGCGCCGAATTTGAGGGGAAAGAACAAACCCCCGCCCAGCTTTCCGCCTATATGAAAGACCAGGACCGGTCCAAGCGTGAACAGGCCTGGCGCTTGCGGGTGGAGTGTTTCGCCGGGCAGGAGGATGAGCTGAACCGCCTGTATGACGAGCTCAGGCAGGTCAGGGCCAAGATCGCCGCGAATGCCGGTTTCGGCAATTACCGGGATTACATGCACGCGGAGATGGGGCGTTTTTCCTACACGCCGGAAGACCTCTACGAATTCCACACCGCCGTTGAGAAAGTAGTCGTCCCCTTTGTTAAGGATCTGGAAATCAACCGGAAAAAAGTACTGGGACTGGACAGGCTTCGGCCCTGGGACACCGCCGTGGATCTTGATGGCAGGAAACTCAAGCCGTTTGAAACGACCCGTGAATTCGTTTCCAAGGCCATCAAGGTTTTGGAGAAGGTCGATCCCAAATATGGCGAACACCTGAAGCTCATGGACAACACCGGCCTTCTGGACCTGGAAAACCGCAAAGGCAAGGCCCCGGGCGGCTATAACGCCAGCATCAACAAATACGCCTCCTCGTTCATCTTCATGAACCACGTCAAGCTGCATGGCGATGTGGTCACGCTCCTCCACGAATCCGGCCACGCAATGCACGGCGCTTCCATGAAAAACATTTCCCTGGCACAATATCAGGACACGCCCAGCGAGGTGGCGGAACTCGCCTCCATGAGCATGGAACTCCTTAGCATGGACTATTGGGACGAATATTACGATGACGCCGCGGACCTGAAAAAAGCGAAAAAAGAGCAGCTGGAGGGAACCCTGTCATTTTTGCCCTGGTGCATGATCGTGGACGCTTTCCAGCATTGGGTCTACCTGCATCCGGAGCATGACGCCCAGGAGCGCAAAAACGCCTTCCTGAAGATCAGCGATCGCTTCGCCTCAACCGTTGATTGGAGAGGCCTTGAGCAATACCGCCACCTGCGCTGGATGATGCAGCTGCACATTTTTGAGGTTCCTTTTTACTATATTGAATATGGAATGGCCCAGCTGGGGGCGCTTTCGATCTACAAAAACTACCGCCAGAACAAGAAACTGGCGCTGGGGCAATACCAGAAGTTCCTTGATCTGGGCTACACCAGACCCGTGGATGAGATCTACCAAGCCGCAGGCATCAAATTCGACTTCTCGGAAAACCGCATCAGGGAACTGGTGGATTTTGTGAGAGACGAACTCGAAGAAGTGGATAAACTCTGACCGGGAATTTCAACGTGCTCTTCATCGTCAGCCATTGCAACCACGCGCCCTTCAATATCGCCAGCGAGGAATACATTCTCAACAACTTCTCCGAGGATGTTTTCCTGCTCTACCGAAACGCGCCCTCGATCATCGTCGGCAGGCACCAAAACACCCTGGCGGAGATCAATCAGGAATACGTGCGCGAACACTTTATCCCCGTCGTTCGCAGGCTGACCGGCGGCGGAACTGTCTTCCACGACCTGGGAAACCTCAACTACTGTTTCATCATGCGAAAAAGCGCGGATGAGGAAAAGGGCTTCGCCAAATATACGGCACCAGTGATAGCAGTATTGCGCGATCTTGGCGTGGAGGCCTGTCTGGAAGGACGCAATGACCTCACCATAAAGGGGATGAAGTTCTCCGGAAACGCCCGCGCGGTGTATAAGGACAAGATCCAGCAGCATGGAACGATCCTCTTCTCCTCCCGGATCGCGGATCTCTCCGCGGCACTGAAGGCGAATCCGCTCAAATTCACTGGAAAGGCGGTCAAATCAATTTCCAGCCGGGTCACCAACGTCTCAGAGCACCTCAAACACCCAATTGGCCTGGAGGAATTCATCCTCCTGATCCAGAAAAAGGTTTTGGAATTCTATCCTGATGCGCGGGAATACGCGTTCAACCACCAAGAGGAGGAGGCGATACGCCGCCTTGTGGAAAGCAAATACGGCACCTGGAAATGGAACTTCGGCAAATCCCCCAAATACAACCATTTCAAGGCGATACGCACCTCCGCCGGAACGATTGAATTCCATACCGACGTGCACGGTGGGATCATCACTTCCATCCGCGTCTTTGGGGATTTTTTCGGCAGCAGGGATATCGCCGAACTGGAGGAGGCCCTGAAAAGTGTGCCCCACCGTGAGGAAGATATCCTGCGGGTTCTTCGGAGCCAGCCCTTGGAGGAATTTTTCGGTGAAGTCAGCCCGGAGGAGATCCTTTCAGGTTTGTTGTGAATTTAACTTGAAATACTGTTAAAACCTAAATTCCACTTCCCCCGGCGCAGCAAAAAAATCCTTGACCAATAAAGCTTTCTTTTTTAGTAGTTTTATAATTTGAATATGGAGATGTGATGAATATACGCTTTCGCGACGTTCAGACGGGGAGTGTTGAAGCTCGTGCCATAATGGAGATAGCTGATGGGGTTTTTCTGAACGAGATCACCATTCTCAACATAGAAGGCGAGATCGTGGTAGAATTCCCCAAAAAGAGCTTCATGGGCAAGAACAACCGCACCTACTACCTTGACGTGGTTACCTTTGAAGACAACGACAAGCGCATCGTCTGGGAACTGGAGGTCAAATCCGCCTACCGCGAATGGCGCAGGAAAAACAAGAAAGTTCTGGTTTATGAACAAAACAAGATAAATGGAGGATCAAAATGATCAGCGATCTGCAAGGAACACTTGCCACCAACATCCGCAACATGCGCCGTTCGGCCATCCGCGAGTTGTTGAAGTTTCTCGGCCAACCCGGCCTGATTTCGTTTTCCGGAGGCTTCCCCGCCCCCTCGACCTTCCCTGTCGAAGAACTCAAGGAAATAATCGCCGGGGTCATGGACACCGAAGCCGCCTCCGCTTTACAGTATGGACCTACGGAAGGAGACACTCTGCTGCGCACGATGATGACCGAGCGCTACAAAAAAGCCGGCATGGACATCAGCCTGGACAACCTCATAATCACGACGGCGTCACAACAGGCGCTGGACCTGATCGCCAAGATCTTCATCGACCGCGGCGACACCGTGATCGTCGGCCTGCCCTCCTACCTTGGCGGATTGAGCGCCTTCAATTCCTATGGCGCGGATATGATCGGCATCCCTATGGATGACGAGGGCGAAAATCCCGAGATCATGGAAACCAAGATCAAGGAAGCGATAGCCCGCGGCAAAAAGCCCAAATTCATCTATGTCATCCCGGATTTCCAGAATCCGGCAGGCATGACCATGAGCGAAAAACGGCGCAAAGAGATCATCGGGATCGCCCACAAATATGACATCCTCATACTCGAAGACAGCCCCTACAGGGAACTCCGCTATGAGGGCGAGGACCAAAAGACCATCTATGAACTCGACGGCACAGGCCAGGTCATCCTGCTGGGAACGTTCTCCAAGATCTTCTGTCCCGGTTTCAGGATCGGCTGGGTGGTCGGCCATCCGGACGTCCTGGATAAAATCGTCGTTGCCAAGCAGTCGACTGACCTTTGCACCCCGCCTTTCACCCAAAGGATCGCCGGACGCTATATCGAGAAAGGTCTTCTGGAAAAAAAGATCCAGGAGATCATCACGATGTACAGGTCCAAACAAAAGGTCATGCTGGATTCCCTACAGGAATTCATGCCCGAGGAATTCACTTGGATCAAGCCCAAGGGCGGCCTTTTCCTGATGGCCTACGGACCTGAGGGCATCGACACCAACGAACTCCTCCTGGATTGCATCAAAGAGGCCAACGTGGCCTACGTCGCCGGTACTTCGTTCTTCTGCGACGGCGGCGGCAAGAACACCATGCGCCTGAATTTCTCCTATGAAAGCGAAGAAAAGAACCGCGAAGGCTGCAAACGCCTCGGAGATTTCTACAAAAAGGTTTTGGCAAACAGATAGCCTGCAAATTATAAAAACAAAAACCAATAAAATTCTGGAGGAATAATGCCTCAGAGAGTCGAAAAAGACCGCATGGGCATGATCATTCGGGAAGAAGACGCTTTGGAGAAGATGGAGGTGGAGCCGACCGAAGTCAAGGAACCGGGCGATGAAGATTCTCCCGTTCTAATATATTACAACTGGTGCAAGAAATGCGGGATCTGCGTAGCATTCTGCCCCACAGGCTGCCTGGGCAGCAGGGCGGACGGTTCCCCGTATGTCCTTGCCCCGGAAAAATGCATACATTGCGAAACCTGCGACAGACTTTGCCCGGATTTTGCCATCACGGGAGCCAGGAGGCCAAAGAGGAGAAAAACTGATGTCAAAAAATAGCATCACTACTCCCGCCCCAAAAACCAAAGCAAAAAAACCAATAACCGAGACCAAGCTAAAGGAACTGCAGGAAACCCGTGAACGCAAGACCATCCTGATGCAAGGCAATGAAGCTGTCGCATACGGAGCTCTGGACGCGGGTTGTGATTTCTTTGCCGGCTATCCGATCACACCTTCCACTGAAATAGCCGAGATCCTCTCCACTGAATTGCCAAAACGCAGCGGGGTCTTCATCCAGATGGAAGATGAAATCGCCAGCATCTGCGCCATCACCGGTGCCTCCCTGGCAGGAGCGAAGGCCCTGACGGCCACCTCCGGTCCCGGTTTCTCACTGATGCAGGAAGGGATAGGCTTTGCCAAGATCACCGAAACCCCCTGTGTGGTGGTCAATGTGCAACGCGTCGGACCCTCCACGGGAATGCCCACGAGCTGCGCGCAAGGTGAGATCCAGCAATCGCGTTGGGGCAGTCATGGCGATTCGCCAGCCATCGTCCTCTATCCGGACAGCGTGAAGGAATGTTACGAACTCACGATACGTGCCATCAACCTCTCCGAGAAATACCGCACCTGCGTTATTCTGTTACTGGATGAGGTTCTGGGGCATATGCGGGAAGCAGTGCGCCTGCCGGATATCGCGAACGTGCGGGTCATATCCCGGATCAAACCAACGGTACCACCACACTGGTATAAGCATTACGACGAAAATCAAAAATATCTTTCCCCTCTGGCCAGTTTTGGCGACGGATACCGATTTCACGTGACCGGCCTCACGCACGATGCCCTGGGATTTCCCACCAACAGAGCCATCGAAGCGGCCGACATGATGGAGCGCCTGCGCAAGAAAATTACCTATAACATCCGTGACCTTGTCCAGATAGAGAGCTACGAGATGGAAGACGCCAAAATAGCCATCTTCGCCGCTGGGATCGTTGCCCGGGCTGCCAAGTCCGCCGTGGCAATGGCTCGTCATGAAGGCATCCCGGTGGGTTTGCTACGCCCTCTGACCATCTGGCCTTTCCCGGATGACGCGGTGCGCAAGATGCTGCGCGATGTCGATATCGTGGTTGTACCCGAACTGAACCAGGGACAGCTCGTGCGCGAAATACAGCGTCTCACCAAAGACAGGCGCGACAGCAAGTTGATCAAGATCCAGCGCGTGAACGGAAAGCTCATCTCGCCGCTGGACATACTGCGCAAACTAAAGGAGGCTATCTGATCATGGCCAATATACCACAACCAATAATACACGAATACCTCCGCCATGACAAGAAATTCCCCCATGTCTGGTGCGCTGGTTGCTCCAACGGGATCATACTCGGGGCGATAATCCGCGCCATTGCCGGTATGGATATAGACAGGAACGACATCGTCATGGTTTCAGGCATAGGCTGCTCCTCGCGCATGCCAGTTTATGTGGATTTTAACACCCTGCACACCCTGCACGGCCGGGCCATTGCCTTTGCCACGGGAGTGAAATTGCACAAACCGCGCCTCAAGGTCATTGTGATCACCGGGGACGGCGATTGCACCGCCATCGGCGGAAACCACCTCATCCACGCCTCGCGCAGGAACATAGACCTTTCCGTGATCCTCGTCAACAACAATATCTATGGCATGACAGGCGGGCAGTGTTCACCAACCACTCCGCACGATGCCATTGCTACCACCGCGCCATACGGGAACATAGAGCCGGATTTCAATATCTGCGAACTCGCCATGGGAGCGGGGGCGAGTTATGTGGCGCGGACGACGGCGTTCCACGTGCAGGAACTGCAGAAAATGATCACGGAATCGATCGAACACCCCGGTTTCTCCCTGATCGAAGTTGTCAGTGCCTGCCCCGTCATCTACGGCCGCCTCAACAAAAAAGGTGGCGCGCCCCAAATGATGAAGGACATGCGGGATAATTCAATTCCCTTCAGCGCTGTTGCCAAGCTTCCCCCGGAAAAGATAGAAGGCAAGATCATCCGCGGAGTCCTGCGCAGAGAGATCCGCCCGGAATTCTGCGCCCAGTATGCTGATCTTGTCGAACGCCTCCATCCGGAAACAGGAGAAGAAAAATGAAAAAATACGAGATACGTCTTTCCGGAAGCGGCGGGCAGGGGCTCATCCTGGCAGGGATAATCCTGGCCCGGGCGGCAGTTTTGGACAAACGCCGCGTGACCCAGACCCAAAGTTACGGGCCTGAATCCCGCGGAGGCTCTTCACGCGCGGACGTCATCATCAGCGACGATGAGATATACTTCCCCGAGGCCACGCAGTTCAACTGCCTCGTGGCGCTCACCCAGGAAGCCTGCGACAAATACCTCTTCGACCTGCGCGAGAACGGGATCCTCGTCATCGATACGACATTCGTCAAAAACCTCGCCCTAGAGGCCGAGAACACCTATGAACTGCCCTTTACCAACATTGCCGTCGAAAAGCTGGGAAGCCCCATTACCACAAACATCCTGGCTCTGTCCTTCATGGTGAAGGTCACGGATATCGTCAAGGAAAGCTCTCTCAAGCAGTCCATCCAGGAAACCGTCAAACCTGCCTTCGTGGGACTCAACCACAAAGCGATGAAGCTGGGCTTTGATCTGGCTGCAGAATACAAGGTATAGGAGATAGCAAAAATGATCAAGCACATCTCCCACATCGGCATAGCGGTCAAGGATCTGGATGAAGGGATCGCCTTCTACGAAAAACTTGGCCTGACACTTGAGGGGGTCGAGGAAGTCCCCTCCCAAAAAGTGAAGGTGGCCTTCTTTCCCTGCGGAGACACGCGCATCGAGCTGCTGGCCCCGACCTCTGAGGACAGCCCCGTGGCGAAATTCATCGAGAAAAAGGGCGAGGGGATCCAACACATGGCCTTCGCCGTGGACGACCTCCCCGCCGCACTCGCCAAAGCTGAGGAGAACGGGATCCGGCTGATCGACAAGGAACCCAGGCCGGG
>CAYRVG010000082.1:0-13853 GCA_964427765.1 uncultured Candidatus Cloacimonadota bacterium | reverse complement strand
GGGAGTGCAGGACGCGGAGGTGATCACTCCGGCCATGACCTTTGTCTCCACCAATCACGTCATCCTCTACAACGGTGGGATCCCGGTCTTCTGCGACGTGGAGCCGGAGAATCTCAACGTAACAGCGGAGAATATCGAGCCGCTGATCACAGAAAAAACCAGGGCGGTCATCGTGGTCCATTACGGCGGTTACGCCTGCGACATGGACCCGATCATGGACCTTGCCCGGGAGCACGGGTTGGCGGTGATCGAAGATTGCGCCCATGCCTGCGGGGGTAAGTACAAGGGACGGATGCTGGGCTCCATCGGCGATTTCGGCTCCTTCAGCTTCCAGGCGGTGAAAAACCTCGCCACCGGCGACGGCGGGATGCTCACCACAAACAACTCTGAGTGGGCGGACCGGGTCAAAAAGCTGCGCTGGGTGGGGATCTCCAAGGATACCTTCGACCGCGGGGCGGGCAACAGCTATGACTGGTTTTACGACGTCACCGAGGCGGGCTTTAAATACCACATGAACGACATCATCGCCGCCCTGGGGCTGGCGCAGTTGGAAAAGCTGGAATGGATGAACGACCGGCGCAGGTATTGGTCGGAGCGTTACCGTAAGGCTTTCCAGGATATTCCCCAGATCAAATGCCCTCCGCTAAAGGACTATATGTTTCCCGCCTGCCACAACTTCGTGATCAAGACCTTGCGGCGGGACGAATTGCGGGCCAGGCTGATGGAGAAGGGCATCACCACCGGCGTGCACTACTATCCCAACCACATGTTCAAGATGTATGAGCCCTGGTACCGGGAACTGCCGGTCACACAAAGCATCTGGAAGGAGCTGGTGACCCTGCCGCTCTTCCCGGACCTGGCCGAAGAGGATTTTGAGCTCATAACAAGCAGCATCAGGGAGTTTTACGCTTGAGCGATAAGCCCATGGTCGAGGTTGTGACCCTGAACTGGAACGGGGCCGCCTTTCTGCAAGAGTGTGTGGATTCGATCCTGGCTTCGGATTATCCCAACTTTCAGGTGATCGTGGTGGACAATGGTTCTTCGGATGATTCGCTGGAGCTATTGGACAGGTTATACGGTTCAAATCCCTCAGTTACCGTGATCAAGAATGGTAAAAACTTAGGCTATTCCCAGGGTATGAACGTTGGCTTGAAACATGGTTTTGATGTCATGCAGGCAGGCTATTGTCTGGTGATGAACAACGACACACGATTAGATGCCCGCGCAATTTACGCCTTGGTGGAAGTGGCAGAGCAGGACGAAAAGATCGCTTTTGTGACCGGAAAGGTCTATTACGATGAAGCTCCTGATACCTTCCAGACTGTAGGCAAGAAGCCCCATCCTGTTTTGATCAATGGAGGACATATCGGAAGGGGGGAGAAGGACAGGGGGCAATACGACGAAGACTGTGAACTGGCTTTCTGCGACGACATTTTCTGGCTGGTATCCCGGCAGGTGTATCAGCAAACCGGGGGTTACGATCCGGAGTTCTTTCTCCAGGCAGAGGATTTTGACTGGCAACTCCGGGCTAAAAACGCAGGCTTCAAGATCATGTATGCCCACAAGGCGAGGCTTTGGCATAGGGAAAGCATGACTCTGGGGAAAATGTCCGCCCGTAAAGCATATTATGACGCCCGGAATCCAATTGTGGCCGTAATGAAAAACTGCGAGCCGGATATCGCCTCAGCTTATCAAAGGGTTAAAACTTGGAAGATGCTTGTCCCATCCATATGCAAGAAAGCAATAAAAGGGGATATTGGTATAGCCTGCGCGTTATTGAGGGGATTGATCAGCGCTTGGATTTGGAGATTCCGGCACACCTGATCGTTCTGCGAATGTCAATTGACTGAATAAATGAATAAAAAAGAGAAGCTTATAATTAAAAGGATCCCATACGCGGATCTGGGAGACGATCTCAGAGTGGAGATCGATGGCTTCAATGAGAAGAATATGGGCACGATCTTCCATGAAACAGTCTTCAACAGTGTTTCAGCAAGGACTTTCGGGACTGAGTTCAGTTATTTTATAGCCCGCAAAGATGGCAGGCTGGCCGGGATCTCTCCCTGCCACTCGACCAAGGATGGACTGCTTGTCAATACATTTTCCAACCTGACCTCCAAGGACATGGTTTATGGCGGCTGGGTGTATGACAGCAGCCTGGTATCCCTGGATGATTTGCATCGAGGGATGAAGATCAGATGGAACGAAGCACTGCATTTTTCATCCAATATCGAGCTTGATCCCAGGATCCCATCCAAGCCGGCCAGGTTAAAACGTTGCAAAATAGCCCAAACGATTATACTCGAATTAGTTGATACCAGTGAGATTGAGATATTTGAAAGGTTCAAGCATTCTCAGAAGAACAAGATACGCAAAGCAGAGAAAATGGGGGTTTCGATAGCAAATGTTGGTCCCGGAGGCATATGCGATTTTTATGAGCTCTTGACTGAACTTAAAGAGAATCTGAACAAGGCATACGATCCCAAAAGGTATTTCAACGACATATTCAGCCACTACCATCTTATGGGCAAGGCGGCCTGCTTCCTTGCCAGATACCAGGGGCAGAACATCTCCACCCTGATCATCCTTGCAAACAAGGCCTATGCCACGATCTGGATGGGAGGCAGGAAAATGGGGATACCGAACAACCTGTACCAGAACGAACTGATGATCTGGTCAGCGATAAAGTGGGCCAGAGATTACGGTAGCAGGTATTTGGACCTATGTACTGTGGATGAGGAAAAGCATCCCAATCTCGCGAGGATAAAACTAAGCTTCTCTAAAGATGTGCGCTTCTATTATTTTTATTCAAAACAGCATATAATCTTTCGCTTTGTGCACCAAATAATGAATAAAAGCTATGAATAAGGACATAATCAGGCTGATCCTAGCCCTCTTACTCACGGTGCTGGCAGTGTACGGAGTTCCCGCCGCAGGACTTCCTGTTGTTATCAATCAGGCCGTTTTCCTGATTCTGATCTTTTACATATTCAGGACAGATGACGATTTATTCTGGTTAGTATGGTTTTATGTCGTGAATAACGCTCCCGGGCGGCTGTTAATTGGCAGTAGCACAATGTCTATTTATGGTTTGCCAGAGTATCCTCTGTTACCGGGTCTTTCAATTGCTTTCCAGGAGCTATTCATTGTCATGTATCTTCTGAAAAGGATTCGGTTTCATTCGGACAAATCCTTCATTTTCTCCAAACAGATCCAGATATATCTAGCAGTGGGCCTTTTCTATTTCGCCATTTCCTTTGCCTATAACATGTCTGCGAATAACGTTTTGATTACAACCAGGTACCTGCTTCCCTGGCTGTTGCTGCTAATTGTCCCCCGCTACCTGAAAAGCAGTGAGGACTTGAAGAGGGTCTACATCATGCTCATTCCTATAATATTGATCAATTTTATCACCATGATGCAATATTATGTTACTGGTGTTTATTTGCACAATATATTGAGCGGAGTACAGCCCACTAGGTTGAAGATAGCTTCAGAAGAATACCTCTCCAGGGGTAGTTCGGCTGAAACCATATTATATTTGATGATAACGTTGAGTATGTATTTTCTCGCTGCCAGGCGGAAGGTTCAAAATACCAACCTCACTGCTGCCATGGCCTTGCTGTGTACTTTTACGGTTTTTTTATCCGGGACCAGGGGCTGGCTGATCGCGATGGTGATCATTTATTCATCCTTCTTTTTTATTCCGGGTTTTGGCTTCTTCAAGCAAATTGCCCGGATGATGGTTATTGTTGGTTTGATGGTCGTGGCATTATTCAACCTTTTCCCTTTCCTTTCCACCCAGTCCTTTCTGGCGATAGAACGCTACCAGACCCTGGGCTTTTTGGCTGAGGGGGATCTTACCGCGGGTGGCACGCTTTCGCGATTGACTGATATTGGGCCACGGGTGATGCAAGTATTTCGCCAAAGCCCGGTGATCGGTTGGGCATTTTCCTCGACTTTCTGGAACAATGCAAACATGCATGTAGGCCATCAAACTAATTTGCTAAATTTGGGTGTACTGGGTTTTTCTATCATCAACTGGATATATGTCACCATAGTAGTTAAGACCTTCAGGTATGGAAGAAACCATGTTTTTAAAATAGCGAACGGAAATGCCCATATAGTCTTTGTTTGCGCCCTTATCGGAATGTTCGCGATTCATTCCACTTCAGTGATCACATGGGGATATATCGCTTCAGGTAATGCCATTTTCTGGGCGTTCTTCCTGGCTGCCGTGAACGCGGAACTAAGCATGGACAGGCAAGGCAAAGGGAATGCAGCTTAGGGCGTGATGACAGAAAAAGTATGCTGAAACAGCGATTCCTGGTCCAGTTCGGTTCAACCGCCATAACGCATGTGATCGGCATGCTGGCCGGGATCGTGGTGGCCCGGACAGCCGGGCCGGGCGTGGTGGGAACACTGGCCTATGGAGCCGCGTTCGCGGGCATCCTGAGCTTCACCAATGGGCTGTTTGGAACGCCCCATATCAAACTTGTGTCCGAGGGCAGGGACCATTCCCAGTGCATGGCTGTTTTTGCTAGGCTTCAGGGTGCCAGTGTAAGCTTATACCTGATCGCCACCCTGGGCTGGTTCCTGGCCCAAAAGTACTTACTGGGCTACAAGTTTGAAAGTACCTCCATCCAGATCGTCATAGTGCTTGCCATATTGACGCATTTTCTGAGCGAATACGCCCAATACGCCAATGTGGTTTATACGGCCAATTTGAAGCAGGCGAAGGCGAATCTGCCGAGTTTCATTAGAACACTGCTTTGGCACATGGGAAGGATCGTGATAGTGCTTCTGGGTTTCAGAGCCGTGGGCTTGTCCTACTGGAATCTGCTGCTGGCTGTTCTTTTAGTGCCATTTCTATACCGCATGCTGAAGGATTATCCGCTGGGAAAATACGATCCACGATTGGCCAGGGAGTATTTTCGTTATGCGATTCCGGTACTTATCATTGTTGTGGTGAATTCGATCACCGGGCACGCTGGCAAGCTCTTCCTTGCTCATTACACAAACACCACCCAATTGGGCTACTTTTCCGCCGCCAATTCGATCGGTGGGATGTTCATGCTCATCGCCATGCCCGTTGGACAGATATTCTTTCCCTTGTTTTCCGGAATGATCGCCAAAGGGAACTGGGCCGGCGTGAATACTAACATAAGAAAATACCAGGAATTCATAGTTCTCTTCGCCTTTCCTTTGATCTGCGCGCTGGCAGTGGCGGGCGGGCCTTTACTTCTTTTGGTTTTGGGGGAGAGGTATCAACCGAGCGTGGTCCCCTTTATTATTCTTATGTTCGCGACATATTTTGTGCTTTGGGGCCTGCCCTATGGCAACATCCTGAGCGGTATGGGCAAATTCTATCTTTCTGCCTGGATCAATGGCATAAAACTGATTGTTTTTGCCATATCCATCACGGTTTTCGTTTCGCCAAATTTCCTCAATCTTGGCGCAACCGGAGTGGCATTGAACCTGCTGGTTCTGAACCTAACGGTAAATGCCCTGTATCTGCTTTTTGCCCGGAGGCATGGGGAAGTGCATTTGGACCTCAAAAATATGCTGCGACACTTGATCATTATTGTAATCGCTATTGGCGGTTTTTTCCTTGCCAATTATCTTAAGACAAGATTGGATCTTTGGTGGCTATTGTATTTGCCACTGTTTACCTTAGTTACTTATTTTGCCCTGATATCTTCCAGGCTTATCGGCCGGGAACACTGGAATTTGCTTTTGGAGGCAGCCAACCTTAAAAAAACCCTCACATACGTCAATGGAGAGATGAGGGGAAAATAATATGATATCAGCATGAAGAAAGTCATATTGATAATCTCATTTAGCACAAAAGATTCAGAGTATGAAAATCAGGAAAAGCCAAAATTCTCCTGGATGAATTCCAAAGGTGAGATGCTCGGAATTTGGGAAAAGGAATGGGGCGACATCATGCTGAAGAGGCTGGTGAGCCACTATCCTGATTACGATTGTGAGATCTGGCAGCCTGAGCTGAGGGCGGACAGAATATATTCTGCCCAATTGCATGACAGGCTTATCCACAGAAAATTTCCCGCAGTTCTGCGCACAAGTTACAAGCGGCTAAAAACCCACCGGGAGAACTATTCACAAGGCATACTGGATCAAATACACAAGAATGACGCGAAAGGTACTGTATTTATGCTGCCGGCCGCGGTCTACAGTAGATGGATGAAAGAAATTATCGGAAGTATCCAACAAGCCAGTATCCTGCATTATAATTTGCTGAATAACAGGCTCTTGTTGCCCAACCGTGTGAAAACCGGCAATCCTTTCAAAGCGCTTAACCAGTGTTTGATCAACCTCGAGAAGACCTCGGCGCTGACACGGGTTCAAGCGCTTCTGACGCCAAACACTGATCCACATGCCATTACACGTCTGAACAGGGAATTTCCGGAAATCAGTGTATATGAGCTGAAATGGGGCTTGGACCATGATTTTTGGCAAGCCGTAATTGGCAGGGATGAAGCCCGGGAAATTTTAGGGATCGACAGCTGCGAGTATGTGATAGTATTGTCGCAAAGGCTGGTTCCTGAATATCAGGTTGACAAGTTCATCCAGGCAGTGGCGGTGATAAGGACAGAAAAGAAATTTTCCTGCTATATTACAGGGCATGGAGCCAGGGAATATGAGGATCATCTCAAAAGCCTTGTCATCAAGCATAAGCTGCGGGATAAGGTACATTTCACCGGTTTTGTAGAGGATGAACAACTGCGAGCCTATTTGATCGCGGCAGATCTCTTTGTGAGCTTGCCCCTTGCTTCCGCAGGATCCGGTGGAGCCCTCAAAGCCATGGCAGTTGGAACTCCCGTTTTACTTACCACCTCATGTGGTGAATCTTACAGTTTCCTGAGAGAGCACGAAGCCGGAGAGTATGTGGCGCCAAGGGATTACACGTCCTGGATAGACATGATTACACGCCTGATAGAAGGTGAAAAGATCAGAAGCGTTCCCAGGGAAGCGATACTTGGTGAATACAATGCAAAATTCACTGCGGAATCCCTGAATTCCGCCTTGAGACACTGGGATCTAAAATGAAGGCAATAATCCTTTCAGGCGGGCTTGGCTCGCGCCTTAAACCCTTTACAGAAGTGATCCCCAAACCACTTCTGCCGATAGGCGAAAAAGCCGTTCTGGAGATCCAGATCGAACATTTGAAAGTCCATGGTTTTGACGAGATAATTCTGGCCACAAACTATAAGTCCGATTACATTGAGAATTTTTTCGGGGACGGGAGCAAATACGGGGTGAAACTCAGAATCAGCAAGGAAGAAAAACCCCTGGGAACAGCGGGCCCGTTAAAACTGCTTCAGGACAATTTGAAAGAACCTTTCCTGGTGATGAACGGGGATATCCTGACCCTTCTGAATTATGGAAACCTGCACGAATTCGCCCGCGCCAGGGATTCACTTCTGACCATCTGCACCAAGGAGATGATCACCCCATTCCAGTTTGGCAATATCTTTACGGAAGGTGATTATGTTACCGGCATAGATGAGAAACCTGATATCCGGACGACCATTCTGGCAGGCGTATATATCTTCAAGCCAGAATTGCTGGACCTGATCCCTGATGATACTTACTATGGCATGGACAAACTGATCAAAGATATGCTGACAAAGAACTTACCGATCACCCATTACCCAATCAAGGAATACTGGCTGGATATTGGCCGCCTGCATGATTATGAACAGGCACAGGATATCTATAAAGAGCATTTCCAATGATGACACTACCCACGAATGGGCACGAATAAAAACCACGAATGAACACCAATGCAAAGGAAGTTGGTTTATAAGGTATATAGAGTTTAGAAGGTTGAGCGCTTCGCTGTTTAGTAGGTTCGGGGATTATATGCTAACAACTATTCAACCATCTAAACCCTCTCAACTCTCTAAACCTTTTGAGATTATTAGTGAGTATTAGTGATCTTTTATTTGTGTCCATTGGTGGTTAAAGGAAACATATGAGAATATTAGTAACCGGAGCTGACGGTTTTATCGGCTCGCATCTGGTGGAAACATTGTTGGCCGAATGACACAAGGAGCGGGCGTGTGCCCAATACAACTCCTTCAATTACTGGGGCTGGCTTGAGGATATACCAGCACAGGACAATTTGGACGTATTCTGCGGAGATATCCGGGATCCGCATTTCTGCCAAACTCTTTGCCGTGACATTGATATTGTATTTCACTTGGCAGCCCTCATCGCCATACCTTTTTCCTACACAGCTCCGGACTCTTATGTGGATACCAATATTCGGGGCACCTTGAACATCTGCAAGGCGGCAATGGATAATGGAATTTCACGGGTCATCAGCACTTCCACCAGCGAGGTATACGGAACCGCCCTGTATGTGCCCATTGATGAAAAACATCCCTTGCAACCCCAATCGCCCTACAGCGCTAGCAAGATCGGAGCGGATGCCATGGCCATGAGTTTTTACAACTCTTTCCAGTTTCCACTTGTGATTGCCCGCCCCTTCAACACATACGGGCCCCGACAATCAGCCCGGGCCGTGATCCCGACGATCATCACTCAGATTGCCTCGGGGGAAAAAGAGATCAAGCTCGGGGATGTGACTCCAACCCGGGATTTCAACTTTGTAACCGATATCTGCCAAGGCTATCTGCAGCTGGCAAAATGCGACAAGGCGATCGGAGAAATTGTCAATATTGGCTCTAATTCCGAGATATCCATTCTGGATACCTTGAATCTGATCAAAGAGATCATGAACAGCGATGTGAAGTTTATACTGGATGAACAACGTGTCCGTCCTGAAAACTCAGAAGTATTCAGGCTCTGCTGTGATAATTCCAAGATCCGGCAATTAACAGGATGGGAACCAAAGCACACTCTCCGCGAAGGATTAGAAAAGACGGTGGAGTGGTTTTCTGATCCGCGCAATCTGACAAAGTACAAACCGGGAATTTACAATATCTGACCTACCACAAATGGTCACAAATGAAAGATCACAAATGAACACAAATAACGAACTTGGAAGTTACCTGTTTAGGGACGAGTGTTTCAACATTGTAGGGGCCTGCATGGCTGTGCATAATGAGTTGGGTTCTGCTTTTCTGGAACCGGTTTATCAGGAAGCATTAGCAATTGAATTTGGTAAAAGAAAGATTCCTTACACAAAGGAACACCGGTTGGAGATATTCTATAAGGATGCCAAACTCGATAAGAAATATTATGCCGATTTTCTTTGTTACAGTCAAATTGTAGTGGAACTCAAAGCCTGCTCTGGTCTGAATGATCAGCATACAGCCCAGGCATTGAACTACCTGTCAGCCCTCAAACTCGATCTGGCCTTGCTTGTCAATTTCGGCACCCCGCGCTTACAGTGGAAACGCGTGATATTATGAAACTTTCATTTGTGTGCATTTGTGTTCTTTCATTTGTGTTCATTTGTGGGAGCCTCTTTTGACGGACTTTCAACCCATCATAGAGTTTATTCGTAGCTTGTATCCGGGGAAAGAGACCATTCCCCTGCACGAGCCATACTTTGGGGGAAACGAGAAGAAGTACCTCCTGGACTGCATAGACAGTACCTATGTTTCCAGCGTGGGTAAATATGTGGACCAGTTCGAGGAGCTGATCCGTGAATTTACCGGCGCTAAATACGCTATAGCAACTGTCAACGGAACAGCCGCGCTACATGTGGCGTTGCAACTGGCTGGTGTGCAGCGTGGAGATCTTGTCATCACCCAGCCCCTGACTTTCATAGCCACCTGCAATGCCATTTCCTATTGCGGTGCCGAACCGGTCTTCATCGATATAGATCGCAAGACATTGGGTCTTTCCGCTGACGCCCTGGAAGCCTGGCTCGCAGAAAATGCAGTTCTAGCTGAGGTAGAGGGGGAGTTAAAGTGTTTTTACCTACCACAAATGGACACAAATGAAAGTTCACAAATGAACACAAATACCAGTTTAGAAGAGGGAGCCGGAGCCAAAGCAGATGTCCGGATGGCAGAGCAAGTAGCCAATAGTGCCTTAAGTAGCTTCTTCACTCGACCAAAAACCTCTCAACATTCATTTGTGCCAATTTATGATCTTTCATTTGTGAGTATTCATGGGTTAAAAAGAATATCTGCCTGCATTCCCATGCACACTTTCGGCCATCCCTGCGAGATAGATAGGGTCATTGATATCTGTGGCCGCTACCATATCCCTGTGGTGGAGGACTCCGCCGAATCCCTTGGTAGTTACTACAAGGGACAGCACACCGGCACCTTCGGCAAACTGGGGATCCTGAGCTTCAATGGAAACAAGACCATCACCACCGGCGGCGGGGGAATGATCCTGACCAATGACGAGGATCTGGGCAAGCTGGCCAAACATATTACTACCACCGCGAAGAAACCGCATCCCTGGGACTTCGAGCATGACATGATCGGATACAATTACCGCCTGCCCAATATCAACGCCGCCCTGGGCTGCGCCCAGATGGAGGAATTGCCAGGGATCCTGGAGGATAAAAGGGAAACTGCCGACAAATATGAATCTTTTTTCCGGGGATCATCCGATATTGATTTTGTGGCGGAGCCCGAACACAGCGTTTCCAATTACTGGTTAAACGTGATATTATTAGATAATCTGGAAGAGCGGGAAGAATTTTTGGCGCAAACCAATAAGAACAAAGTAACAACCAGGCCAGCCTGGATACTGATGAACCATTTGGGAATGTACCAAAACTCCATCCAGGACAAACTGCGGGTTGCTGAAGAGATCGCTTCCAGGCTGGTAAATTTGCCCAGCTCGGTCAGCAGGGCGTTAAATCGAGGATTTCAGGTTGCCCCGTAGAAAATTGATCGTGGGCGGGGAGTTTGTTTTCTCCCCGTGCATCATCTTCAAACCAAGCTTGCGGCAGTTTTCGGATTTTGCCTCCTCTCTGAATGGCTACTATCGCTATTACACTTTTGGAGCGTATTATTCGCTAAAGTCAATTATATCGCAGCTTAGGTTCCAAAGCGATGAATACGCGCTGCTGCCATCATACCTTTGCCCCACGATCATGCAGCCCTTCAAGGAAGCCGGGATAAATTACGATTTTTATAGACTGAAGGAAGGTTTGCGGCCCGATATCAATGATATAGACAGAAAAACCCGGCCTGGCTTGAAAGCGATACTTTTCATTGATTACTTTGGCTTTCCCCAAAAGGAATTCGTCGCAGACACTGTGACCGCGCTGCGATCCAGTGGAGCAAAGATCCTCCAGGACACAGTGCAATCCTGGCTGGATAACGAAGCTGAGATATACGGCGATTACTGCTTCAACAGCCTGCGCAAATACAGCCCCTTTGAAGCCAGCGTGTTGCTTTCTAGAGAAGAGTTTGGGCATGCTGCCGACACATCCATTAGCGTGAGTTACCTTTGGCACAAACGCTGGGGGCAATTGCTCAGATATTATCACCTAAAACATGGCTGCTTCAAGCCACAGACTTTCCTTAGACACATAGATAAAGCGAATCAGCTTTACCATCAGTCCGGAATAGTTAAAATGCCCCGGCATAACAAATGCGCTTTGGACAAGCTGGATTTCTCGGCCATGGGCAGAGACCGCAAGGTCGTTTATCGACATTTGACGGATAGATTGGGGGTCAAAACAATCCTTGGAAACCGCCAGGAAGAAGCAGTGCCGTTGGGAATGGGAGTTTATCTTGAAAACAGGGACCTGAAGAAAGAAAAGCTTCATCAGCTGGATATACATTGCCCGCTGCATTGGCTTCTTCCGGAAGAAATTGACAGGAAGGAGCATGAATACAGCTGGGATCTGCAGGATCACGCTTTGACCCTGCCTGGCAACATAACGCTGAATCATTTGGATGAATATATCAACAAACTCAGGGAGGTTTTGGCATGAGGATATATCTGCGAGCCTTTGAACCGGAGGACTACAAACTGATCTCGTTTTGGCGCCACGATGAGGAGGTTGTAAAACTCCTCGGAGGAAACCATTTCTATGTTTCTTCGGAAAGGGAAAGGAAATGGGTTGAGGACAAGATCTTCAACGACAGGGACAGTATTTATCTTGCGGTATGTTTGAAAGAAGATGACAGGATGATCGGCTACACCTGCATAACCAATATTGACTTCAGGAACCTGAAAGCCGAGATGGGTGGGACCCTGATCGGGGACAAAACGCTATGGGGCAAGGGCTATGGACGTGAAGCCGCTGAGTTGCGGTTGATTTATCTTTTCGAGCAGTATCCTATAAACAGAAATTATGTTTACTGCCTGGAAGAACACGGGCCCACGATCAAGATGCTGCTGTCACTTGGTTACAAGCAAGAGGGGGTATTAAGACAGGATGTGTATAAAAACGGCGAGTTCAAGAACATGCTGCTGTTTTCAATGCTACGGAATGAGTATGATCAGTTGTACAAAGACAAGAAGTGTGGTTCCATAAACGCTGGGAAAAGCGTTACATAATGTGGGAATACGCCTGCCTCATGCCAGATATGGGATATAACTCCGTATTACGATATTTGGGATAATATGGAACTCGGATTAGATACGATAATTAATTCAGGTCATTGGCAAAAGATGTTTGACCTTCTGCCAGCAGGAGCGAAAAATCCCTATCTTGGCCCAGGATATCACGCTGCCTACAAGTCTGTGGAAGGTCATGCCATGGCCTGCTTCTGGATATATGAGGATGAGCGGAATTTCATTTTCTATCCCTTTATCAAGCGCGGCCTGGATGGCTTGGGATATGATCTGGAGAGTGGATATTTTGATGTTTCTGGAGTTTATGGTTATAATGGGCCGGCGGGGATTGTAACCGATACCTGCCTGATCGAACAATTCAACCGGGAATTGCTGAATTACATGCAGGACAACAGGATCGTGACTGAACTGGTTAAGTATTGTCCCATCACAGGCAACAAGGATCTCCATTCCTACACGGAAAAGATTCACGTTCTGGACAACGTCTTCGTGGATCTGAGCCGCGGTCTGGATTGGATCTGGGACGAGTCGTTCGAATATAGGGTGCGAAAATCAGTTCGTAAAGGAGAATCATACAGCCTGGTTTCGGAGTTCAAACGTGGCAGCCAGATCGATGAAGAATTCCTGAATGCTTTCTACGGTATATACGTTAGTACCATGCAAAGGCGGGAGGCTGATGATTTTTACTTCTTTAACTTGGATTTTTTCTGGGATATGATAAAAAATATGGGGGATATGGTATTGCTCGCGCTCACCAGGCTGGGAAATGTTTTCATCACTGGGGAGTTGCTTTTGGCGGCTGGTAGCACAGCCTACGGCTTTTTAGGCGGCACGCTGGGCGATTACTATCAATATAAGGCCAATACCTACCAACGCTGGCAGTTGATCAGCCATCTGCATGGCCTCGGTTTTCAAAAATATTCGATGGGGGGAGGTGCCTCGCGCGGCGACAGCATTTACTCGTTCAAGAAAAGCTTTGTCAGGAATTGTGAGAATCCCTTTTATATTGGCACCAAGGTGCACTTGCCCGATGTGTATGCGAAGATACAATCCCAATGGCATAAAATGTATCCCGAAGCTGCCAAACAACACGACAACAAGATCCAGGGATACAGGATCAGGTCTTGAACGTTTGCCCCTTACTTACCCATGCTTGCAATATGGTTGCGATTCCCAGCGTTTTGCTGGGAGGTGCAACCGTATCGCAAGGATGGGTAACTAAGCAAAAAACGGGGAGTGTCCACGAATTTGCACGAATTAGCACGATGGAGAGTAACCCTCATAAGTAACCAGGGTGATCAGCTCCGAGCAGTAAGCAGAAGATTGATGAAGAAGATAGTGGAAGTAAAGCATGCCGTAAATCT
>CAYRVG010000081.1:0-14008 GCA_964427765.1 uncultured Candidatus Cloacimonadota bacterium | reverse complement strand
GCGCTATGCCAAAAGGATCCGCAGCACCTCGGAGGGGACGATTTACCTGCCCTTTGGACAAAAAGATTGACAACCCCCGCGTGATTTTGCTTAATGCGTAAAATTTATTTTCTGGAGAGATAAAAGGATGTCCAGGCAGATCAGCAAAGCCTTGGGAATGGAAGCGATCATTGATCTCATCGAGGCTCCCGGGGATTTTCTGCACGAGGTCAAAAGCCGCGAGCTCAAGCGCCAGACCTTCAAATATTCACAGGCGAGGCAGATGTACGCCCGGCTGGCGAAGCTGCTGGACCTTTTACGCGGCCACGAAGATCAACTCCGCGTGTTGCGCGAACTTTACGCGCACATCCCCAAACCCTCCTTCCCGGCGAAACAGACATCAGGGCCCCTCGCCCTGCACGAGTTTTTCCTGCTCAAGGAATTCCTCTATCATTATCAGAACCTGCATGCTTTTGTGCGCAAACAGGGCCTGAAAGACCAGTTCCCGCTGCCGGACCTCGGGGATGTTTTCAAATTGCTCGATCCCGAGGGAAACGGCCTGCCCTCTTTCCGCATCCACGCGGGGTATTCCGCCAAACTGGGCGAACTTCTGGATGCCAGGCTGAAACTGGCCTACAAACTGAAACACGCCCGGGCGAGGTTTTTGGACGAAGCCCGCCGGGAACTTCAGATCCCCCGGCTGAAGGAGGAATTCACCTTTTCCCGCTCCAATGCCGCCCTGGCTGAGCGCATTCTGCATTCCCCGTTCTTTGTCCTGTCCTCGGAGAACGTCGCCAATTACAGCTTCATCCTCGCGGACGACGATGCCTGCCTGGATCTCAAAAGGCAGCTCAGCAACGTTGCCGAAAAGCTGGAAAAGGAGGAGGAGCGCGTCCTCAAAGATCTTTCCCGCAAGGTCTTCAAGGAACTTCACTTGTTGCGCGAAGCTCGGCAGATCCTGGAACAGACGGGCTGGCTCTTCGTGCTGGCGGATTTTGCCCTCAAATATGATTGCAGCATTCCCCGGATCCTGCGCAAGCCGGTCATCCGGGTGAGGCAGGCCGTCAATCTGCCCCTGAAGTTGCATCTGGAGGAGATCGGGCGCCGCTTCCAGAAGGTGGATTATGATTTCGACCAGTCCGTTTCCCTATTGACGGGGCCGAACATGGGCGGCAAAACGACCATCCTGAAAACCGTCGGGCAACTCTGTCTGCTGGCGCGCATGGGCATTCCCCTGCCCTGCGAAGAGGCGGAGGTACCCGTCTTTGAGAATATCTGGTACAATCAGGATGACCTGGCTTCCAGCGCCGATCTCAGCAGTTTCGGCAGGGAGGTCGTCTCCTTCACGCAAGCTCTGCAGGAGGAGGGGAGGACGCTCTTTCTGCTGGATGAGTTCGCCCGCGGCACCAATCCCGCTGAAGGCGAACTTTTGGCCTCGGCGGTGCTGCGCCATCTGGCCACGACGGACAACATGTGCGTCGCCGCCACGCATTTCACCGCCCCCGCCCTGCTGGACAACCTTGCCCAATACAGCATTGCCGGGCTGGATACCCAGGCACTGAAAGACCATCGCCCCATCAGCCCCACCCAGCGCCTCAAGGTCCTCAGCGAAGCCATGGATTACAGCCTGAAAAGGCTAAAAAAGAATCAGGAGCCGCCCCTCAGCGCCATCCGGGTCGCCCGCATCCTGGGATTGCCCAACGAAATCCTCAAATACACGAAGAGCAGGGAAGAATGAGCGTAATTACGGTCAGGGAGGCCTCCCGGATATCTCTGGATATCGGGCGCATCCTCCTGGAAAGCGGATCCACCACCAACAAGGTGGAACTCACGATGCGCAAGGTCTGCGCCTCATTCGGGTATCCGGAGACGGAATCCTACGTGACGCCCACAGGCATCTTCCTCTCCGTGTATGACCAGGACGGCCAGTTAAACACCAGCATCCGGCGCGTGGAGAACCGGCGCACGGATCTGGGCAAGGTATCCCGCATCAGCAGGTTGGTGCAGGACTTGGAGACCCAGTTCAACGCGGAGGGGGTACCGGACATGACCGCCGCGGAATTCAGATCCGAACTGGCCCGCATCGAGAGCGAGCAACCCTGGCCGGCCTGGTTCGTGATCCTCTGCGGAGGCCTCACCAGCGGTAGTTTTTGCCTGCTGTTCGGGGGTAGCTGGGCAGAGTTTGCCGTTGCCTACTGCGTGGGGGTGTTGGTCAGCCTTTCCCTCAAACTGCTGGGCAAACTGCGGCTCAACAATTTTCTGCTGCATATTCTGGGCGCCGCCGGGGTGGTGACTTTCGCCAAGCTCATCGATATCGGGGTGCCGCAGATCCGGCTGGATACCATCATCATCGGCGGGATCATGCTCCTGGTTCCCGGGCTTTCCTTTACCAACGCGATCCGCGACACCATGAGCGGTGACCTCGTTTCCGGCACCGCCCGAACCGTGGAAGCCCTCTTCATCGCCATCGCCATCGCCACCGGCAGCGGCGTGATGCTCAAGCTCTGGGCACTCTGGGGATTTTAAGATGCGCCCCTTTGACAACCTCACTTTGATGCAGTTCACCTGGGCGGCCCTTTCCATCCTGGGTTTCTCCATCCGGGTGAAGCTCAAGGGCTGGAAGATCTTTTTCCTCGCCCTGGGCGGCGGCCTGACCTGGGCCTTTTACCTCATTATCCTTTACTACAGCAGATCCATGCTTTTTTCCGTTTTTGGTGCCATCTTCCTCGTCTGCACCTATTCTGAGATCATGGGCCGCGTCCTGAAAATGCCCGTGGCCGTTTTCGTCACCTGCGTTATCATCCCCCTGGTGCCCGGAAGCAGCCTCTATTACGCCATGCAGGGTTATATCGCCGGGAACATGGCGGCCTTTTCGGAGCACGCTTCCAAAGCCATCCTGATCTCCGGCACCATAGCCGTGGCCATCGCCATGGTGAGCAGCATAACCAACATCATATACAGTCTGAGAAACAGATTTTAGGAGTTTTCCAAACATGAATAAATCAGTGAAGCAGAGCAACCTGGAGCAGAGAATACTCAACCAGCTGGAAGGCAAACCCTTGCAGGCCGCCAGGATGCTCTTTGCCGATCCCACCCTGCAGGCGATGCAGGAATACGCCAACATCGTCTCCATCAAACGCCTGGGCTTCAACGACCACGGGCCCGTGCACATGCGCAAGGCCACCCTCAACGCCATCAAGATGTTCAAGCTTCTAAACCAGGCGGGCATCAAATTGAATCTCGAAAAGGAAGGCGCGGGAACGTCTGAGGATTCCCTCACCGCGGTGTTCCTTGCATCCATCCTGCACGATCTCGGAATGGCCATCGCCCGGGAATCCCACGAGATCATCTCCATCCAGCTGGCCTCACCCTTCATCGACGTGGTCCTGGATTCCATCCATTCCCCGGATGACCATATGGTCAAAACCGCCATCCGCTCCATTGCCATCGAAGGCATCTTCGGCCACATGGCCACGCGCCGGATCCACTCCCTGGAAGCGGGGCTTGTGCTCATCGGCGACGGGAGCGACATGGAAAAAGGCCGCGCCCGCATCCCCACCATCCTTTCCAGCGAACCCCGCATCGGGGATATCCACCGCACCTCCGCCGGCGCCATCCAAAAGGTCCGCATCGAAAAGGGCAGGGAAAAGCCGATCGCCATCACCGTGGAGATGAGCGCCTCAGTGGGCTTCTTCCAGGTGGAGGAGGTCTTTTTCCCCAAGATCAACATCAGCCCCGTCAAACCCTATATCGAGCTCTACGCTGGAGTGGCTGATCGCGAGATGCTCAGATATCTATGATTCCTTGTGTTTGAAAAACAAACATCCATTGCAGGGTGCTCATACCCATTAATCGGAAGTTGAGCTAGACCATTCTTCTGGCTGCAGATCCCTGAACTTATAGAAACCCAACATTTTGCTTGACAAGGGATGGGGGAGGTGAATAAAATTATTCAAATAAAAAGGCTGATTTTTACTTTAACGTTTTCGGGAAGATGAATGACATGATGTTCAGATCCAGATCATCACCGCTCTGTGCGGCGTTGCTTGCCCTGACCGCCGATCTCTCCGCAGAAATCTCCTTTCTTGTCATAAACCATCTTCAAATATCACTTACTTGAGGGGTGACAGTATGAAAACTACAGGATTAACGCTTTTGTTCCTGCTGGTTGGAATGTTGGGATTTTCCTTTACTGCGGCAGGCAATTTTCAGGATCAGCGCGCCCTTTACAGTGCCTGGCACGTGGGCGGACAGATGAAGCTGGAAACCACCAATTTTGGCTGTATAACAGAACTCCATTACCCTCAAAAAAACGAAACTGACCTGCTTGACATCTCAGCGCCCTGGATATCGGCCAAAAAGCACCGGCGTGATTCTCTTGGCCGCTTGCTGTATTGGATCACCTATCCTCCCACGGCGGATAATTCTTCGACCGTGGCTGAGGGAGAGCCGGGGTGGAATCCAGGACTCCTTGCGGTTTTGGACACCCTGACCACGATCGGCTTTGACGGGGACAAGGACCTATATGAACTGCTGCCGATCCGGCCGGTCGCTGGCGGCTGTCTGGATGGGCTGCCAGCCCAATCCCTTCGCCGGAAGTGGTTTGATCCGCGTCGGGACCAAGGATGCCGGTCCTGCCAAGGTTACGGTGTACAATTTGAAAGGCCAGAAGGTCAGGGAGCTGCACAGCGGGATTTTGCCCGCCGGGGCAACGGAGTTTACCTGAGACGGCCGGGACGAGCGCGGAATATCCTGCTCCCAAGGGGTCTATTTGCTCAGGTTCAAGGCGCAGGGATGCACCGCAGTGGTCCGGAGGATCACTTTGCTGAAACCCTGAACTGATCCTCAATACCTTTACCGATCGTCAATTGAAGCGTTATGAAAAGATCATCATGTATCAGGAAGCCTTCATTGAAGCAATGTACGCAGTGGCCGATGAGTTAAGATATTGGATTGTTTCAAGACCCAGTCCGGAGGACGAAGTGCAGGTTACGGTATGCAGTGACGCCGTTAAAGCTACCAGGATACCAATGTTTCCGGATCGAACAGGTTCAGTTCCTCCGGTTTTCTTCCTGAGCGGCAGGTGTTGAGCCTTACCACGTCACTCTTGAGGAGGGATGAAAGGGTTGTATGCCCATTCATATTATGAACCAAAAATATCTTGAAAAAAACATTGTAAGCTTAGATACTGACTTGGTTTTCGAATTGTTTGCGAAGCGTTGTAGCGGCAGCCGCTAAAAAACCTTGAAGAGAAGGCTTGTTGTGTTTATAACACTCAGTAGATTAAGAAAGGAGGAAACAGCAGGATGAAAATCACCATTATTTGCCTTTTCACCCTTTTATTGGGCAGTATTGCCTATGCACAGGCTTCCCCGGAATGGCTTGGGTGAACCGCGCCGGCGGGGGAAGTGGGGATTTCGGATACGGTATCGCCGCCGGTCCGGACGGGAACATCCATCAATGCGGCTTTTTCACAGGCAGCGTGGAATTTGGGGGGTCACCCTTTCCGGCTACGGGGCCTATGATATCTGCGTCACCTGCCTTGATCCGCAGGGAAACTGGCTTTGGGCCGCGCAGGCGGGGGGAACGGGCCAGGATCACGGTTACCGCCTTGCTGTGGATGATGCGGGTAACTCTTATGTGACAGGAAAATTTTCAGGAACTGCCACATTCGGCACGCAGACCATTTCCAGCTTAACCCCGGGATATCCGGATGTCTTTGTGGCCAAACTTGATCCGGACGGTGACTGGCTCTGGGTTGTGAGGGCTGGCGGGGCGGATTCGGACAGTGGATACGGAATCTGCGTAAGATCCAGCGGGGTCAGCATCACGGGCACTTTCAGCGGATCGGCCTCTTTCGGGTCATTTAACCTCTCCAGCGGCGGAGAGATGGATATCTTTGCCGCCAAAACCGGTCCCTCGGGGAACTGGCTCTGGGCGAAAAGGGCCGGCGGCTCAAGCGCGGATTATGGCAAGAGCATCACCACGGACAGCGGCGGAACCAGCTATATTACCGGGGAATTCCGCAACACAGCCTCATTTGACGCCTGGAGCGTCACCAGCAGCGGCGGTCATGATATCTTCATTGGCAAACTCTCGCCCGGAGGCGTGCCCCTTGATGACGAACTGGCGCCGCAAACATCCTCCCCGTCCCGGCTGGGGGAAGCTTATCCCAATCCCTTCCGGCGGGATGGCTTTACCTGCATCACAGCTTATGTGGCAAAATGTGAGGTGGGAACCCTCACTATCTTCAACCTGCGCGGGGAAGCCCTGCTTTCCCGCAATCTCAGCCCCGGAATGCATGAGGTCCTCCTGAGTGGACGGGATCTGCCCTCCGGGCTCTATTTCTGCCGGCTTAATGCCGGAGCCGCACACAGCGTGAAAAAGGTGGTTCTGCTCAAATAATCCGGAGCTGCCAAGAAGATGCCCCTGCCCGAAGGCAGGGGCTTTTTCGCGCCCGGTATCTTTTCGGCTCGAGGAGCCTGGCCCGGGCTGTGCGGTTTATTTATTCAGGAGCGTTATGGGAACTGGGATGACATCCTCGCCTTCATACCAATACGAGGATACCCGGAAGAACATCTTTTCAGCGGGCGTGACAGAGGGACAGACGAAGGGGGGAAGATATGTGCCGGGATATCTTGTCCAATCGACCGGGAAGGGCAGGAAGGGATCATCTGAGTGATACACAATATAAGCCTCGGCTTCCGGCACGAGGTCCCAATCGATCTCGATTATCCCGCCGGCCCCGCTTATCTCGGGATAATCCGGAGGGGAAAGGACAGGGAAAGGTTCGAGCCTGATATTATCAACATGCCAGTTCATGATATCCGCGGAATCCTGCCCGTAGGCAACGAAACGCAACCGGAAGATCTTTCCCGCCAGCCAGGGCGTCATATTTATGGTACTCGTACTCCAGGGTATGGATCCGGCTGAATTGGTGAGGTTTTCCACCTCCCACCACTGGGAATCGTAGAAGAACTGCACGCTCAAACCCCCGACGGCCGGCAGAGGGGAGTCCTGCAGTGTGGCGTCGTATCTGAAGCGTACTGTGGCGGCGCCGGTGGCATCAAGCCATTTTGTGGTGAGGCAGGAATAATAGCTGAACAGGGGCGGGTCGCCGGAAAAAATCGCGGAGGGCTCCGGATTTCCGTAGGCGAGGTCCACCGACCAGTTGGGATCGAAGGTCCAGTATGGGATCGCGGTGGGCTCCCAGGTTTCAATGAAAGGCAGGGACAGGGGGGCATAGACGCTGACGGGAAGGATCCCAGTCATGTCGTTCGAGGGATCCTCGTCCCCGGGCAGAACAACCAGACCCTGGACATCATAGGCTCCGGGGGTCATGGGGATCCATTGGACCTGGCAGGTTACCGTGTCTCCGGGCCCGACGGGAAAACCTTCGAAGGTTTCAGCAGCCAACAGTCCCAAAATGGGGTCACGCAGTTCGATCGTGAAATCGGTCTCTGTGCTGGTGCCCAGATTTATCAGCGTCACATCAAAGAAAGAGGGTATCCCCACCGTCGCTTCGGAGGGCCCGGCGATCCCCAAGGCGGCGAGATCTTTGAAAGTTGCCGCCGAGGCCCAGGCAAAATATCCGCCGTTGAGGCCCAGCGGGGCGATCGGATAATCCGTTGTCTTGGGATACATCATATCGTCATAAACAGGCCCCGTGCCCACCATTGCGGACACTTCGGACCACGTTCCACCCTGCGTTGGAGCCTGAGCTATCCGCAGATCGTCCAGCAGGATCGATATATCATCGCTGTTTCCGGGGGAGTGGTTCATCACAGTGATCCCGAGGGTGGCCTCAGGCGGGAAATCCGGCCCGCCGTCAAGCTCCACGAGATAGGTGAAATTGCCCACAACATTGGCCAGGGGAGGGTTCACCGGTCCGGAGGGCGGACCCAGGATGCTCACCGTGGGGGATTGACCTCCGGTCATACCGGGGTATATGTTGACTTGTTTGAGGACGTTCGGAGTGGGGTCTGCCCCTCCCAGTTCAGTCCCCAACCCCAGGGGGAAGGTGTATATCCCGGCTCCCGCGAGGGGAATATCCCGGCGCAGCTTGCCCACTACATAAGAACCGTGTGTTTCCTCAGGATAGAGGCCGGGATCCACGCCGTCAACTTCACCGGGCACCGCGCAGGAGAGGGTCAAAACATTCGGCTCGCCGGCTATGATGACCCCGCGGACCAGGTTCAGCCCTCCGGTGGTCTCGGTTCCCACCCTGAGGGGATAGGCGAGCTGGAGGTTGTTGAAGGTATCCATGGTCAAAACGCCAGTGATGATGGGCAAACCGGTGGGGTCCATCTCTATCTCGAAGCCCGTGGGGATGATCTCTGGCGCCAGCGGCAGGCAGCTGACCGTGCGGTAATTATAGTCCCTGGCGATGACGTTCGTGTTGTCCCAGATGGGCGGGCTCATCAGGGTGCCCTTGTCGATTTCGATCGCTTGCCGGCAGGGATCCGGCGGATGGCCCAGGACCAGCATCCCGTTTGGATCTATCGTCCCCAGGTAGAGTCCGAAGGTGTAGGGTACAGTGACGGGGGATTCGTAGAAGAAACTTCCGTCCTGCCGCGGATCGTCGATATGCAGGATGTTGTTGATCACGATCGGCAGGCCGCTGAAATTCATGTAATTTGCCGGCTGGCAGTTCAGGAAGACGATCCCCGAAGCGCCGGGCGTCATGAACACCCACATCGGCTGGACCTGGATGTTCCCGACGTTCAGCACCGCGTTGCCCATGGGGCCGATCATGAAATCCCCGCCGCAATAGACCATGCGGCCGCTCATTCCATTGAAGGCATTCAGCGTTCCTTCCACGAGGATGTTCCCAAACGCCTGCAGAAGGTTCGCCGTTCCCGGGCCGTAATCCAGCGTGGCTCCGGGATCGATGATCAGGTCCCGGCAGCGGGCGATGATCCCGGGATTGTTGATGGCGTTGGTCACCGTGACGGTGTGTCCGGTGGAAATGACCACGTCGTCAGCACAGGTGGGGATCATGCCGCCAGCCCAGGTAGCTGGGTTATTCCAATCCCCGGATTGCGCCGAATTGATGATCATGGGGATATGTTCCTCGACCCTGAGGAAATCGATGAAGGGATTGTTCGCTGCGCCCCATAAATTGAAAATCTCGATATTGAAGCAGAATTGGGAGGTGATATACTGGGGCGGGACGGGAATGCTGATCTGGTTCCAGGAATTTGCCGCGCCTGTGAAGCCGTTCACGATCACCGAAAGCAGGTGCCAGTTCATACCGCCGTCCCCGGAGACCATGAGGTGTAATTTGAGCCCCAGGCCGGGATTGTCCGCGTTGAAATACCAGAAACGGACAAAGGGCGAGGAAGCCATGCTCAGGTCCAGGATGGGCGACCTCACGCACCAGACCCCGTTCTGGTATGTGTTCGGGATCCCGATGTCGTCTATCCAGAGGACGCTGTTGCCGCTGAAAGCGCCGTTCGGCGGAGTGATCCCCCGGGGGAAGGTCCAGGTCATGGTGGCGGCGTTCCAGGTGTTTTGCTGCCAAATGACGGGGTTTGGCAGGAAGGGGTTGAAATCGACGGTTGAATACTGCACCCAACCCGGGGGGGCCGGGTACGTGCCCGTGAAGGGCTGCTCAAAATCCTCGATGAAATAGGTTTGGGCGGAAAGCAAAGCCATCATCGAAATCAGGATGGCGGCCAATAGTGTTTTTTTCATAATTTATCTCCTCTCTGAGCCTTGGCCCAAGGGATAAACTGGTTGCCGGTCTTCCGATATTACCTTCTTTATACGTTCCATGGTTGTAAGATCTCTGGGAGCCGCGGGAAGTCATCCCGCCGACCGGAACCGGTTGTGGCTCCCGGCCTGGTTTTGACTCTCTGGCCTCCTTGCCCCGGAATCGCTCATCCATGGCACGGCGCGACAGTGCTTGTGTGCGATGAAGGCCTTGCGCCGCCCAGGTAAAGCTTCCCGGTCAGGGGGCACCCGGTCCTGCTGTGTTTCCGTCTTTCACAATGTCAATGTATGGTATCTGCCATTATTATGTCAAGTAATTTATTATTATAACAGTCAATTGATTGTTAATATATGTTATTATATTCATATCAATGAATGCAAGGATATGTTTCGGCCAAAGAAGGGACAGGAACAAAACGGGTGTCCGCGGTGGGGAGGAAAAGCGCCTTGGCGGGGATAAACTTCAGCGGCGAGATTTCAGTTGACAGATTTTGTGCTAGCCGCCATGCAGTTATAAGGCAAGATGATACGATCAAGTATTGGAAAGCGACATCCGTTTTTTGCCTCGCACCGGGATAACTGATCCCGTGTTGACCCCGGTGTTCGAAACACAGGCGTTAGCACGCGCGGGGCAGAGATTTTCGAAAAGGTGTGAAGCCGCATTGAATTGATGTCGCAGACGGTGTTGGACACGCCGGCGCTGCTTTTAAAAAAACAAACAGACCTACTGGAGTTTGAATGAAGTTATTACTTACCTTGGCCGTCTTTCTGTTTTCGCTGTCCGTGATCTTTGCCTCCTTTGTTTCGCAAACTGAGGCGGAGCAGATCGGCAGCGCTCTTTTTTCGTCATTGGGAGCCTCAGAACCGAGATTGAGCAGTTCTGAGGAATATGGGGTTTCCTTCCCCGGGGATTCGCCGGATCTCTATATCCTGCGGTTTGCCCCTCGGGGTTTTGTGTTGATCGCGGCGGAAGAGCAATGCCGGCCGGTACTTGGATATTCCCTGGAGTCGGAGTTTCCCGCCGGGGATATACCCGGGCATATCAACTGGTATCTGGAGCAATTCAGCGCGGGAATTCAAGAGATCCGGGAACACCCTGAATGGACGGTTGACCCTGACTGGGAGCACCTCAGGGCGGGGAATTTCGAGGCCTTTCATCCAGACCGCGATGTCTCCCCCCTCTGCGCCACGACCTGGGACCAGGGCTGGCCTTACAACTCCATGTGCCCCGAGGATCCCGAAGGCCCGGGAGGCCACGTTTGGGCTGGCTGCGTGGCAACGGCCATGGCCCAGGTGATGAAAAAATGGAACCATCCGGTCACGGGTGAGGGCTCACACTCCTACTATGCTTCTGGCTACGGAACCCAATCCGCGGATTTCGGCGCGACCACCTATAACTGGAGCGGCATGCCAAATTCCACCAATCCCGTGAACACGAATATCTCCACCCTGCTTTACCACTGCGGGGTTTCCGTGGACATGATGTATTCCCCCGACGGCAGCGGGGCGTATTCCTCGGATGCCAGAAACGCCCTGGTCAATTATTTCCGCTACAACAGCGCCGCCCAGTTTCATTGGGCCGGAAGCTACAGCACCGCCAACTGGGCTTCCATGCTGCGGGCGGATCTGGACCTGGGCAGGCCGATATTTTACCGCGGGGAAAGCACATACGGGCACGCCTTCGTCCTGGACGGATACCAGGGCACGGATTACTTCCACTTCAACTGGGGCTGGAGCGGCTATTACAACGGCTATTTCTACCTGAACAACCTGAATCCCGGTTCATACAGTTTTACCCAGTATCAGGGCGCCATACTCCACATTTACCCGGAGATCGTGGCAAGCAATGATCTGGCGGCGGTTTCACTGTCGGGCAACGCCGCTCCCAGCTTGGAAATCTCCCATGATTACACGGTCACGGTTTCAAACATCGGGCAGAACACACAGAGCAGCTATACCGTGCAACTTTACAAGAACGGTGGATCACTCATCGGTTCCATTGCCGGAACCACGATCGATCCCGGGGAAAGCCTGGATTTCACGATCTCCTGGACTCCCGACGCCGAAGGCCCCCAAACCCTTTACGGGAAAGTGACGCTGGCCGGGGACGACAATCCGGCCAACGACCAGACGCCTGATCTTGCCGTCACGGTCCTTCCCGAGGGGGTAAATTCCGTCACCATCGGCAATGGCAGCGCAAGCGGGCGGATCCCTCTGGATTTCTGGTATAGGAACTCCCTGTACGAGTGCATCTTCTATCCCGCTGAACTGGGCTTTTCCAGCGGAACCATCATCTCGCTGCAGTTATACAACGATTTCTCAACCAACCTGCCCAACGGCGCCACGAAGATCTGGCTCGGCAGCACCGCCCTGGACAACCTGGGCGGCGGCTATATCCCCTCCACCCAGCTCACCCTCGTCTTCGATGGCGTGGTGCAATACCCCACCGGGCAGAACACCATCACCATCCCGCTTCAGACGTCCTATCTGCACACCTCCGGCAACCTCGTGATGCTCGTGAACCGTCCCATGGACAACGTGTATTATTCTTCCAGCGACCTCTTCCTGGGTCAGGATCTGGGAAGTGACAGGGCGAGGAACGCTTATGCGGACTACAGCACTTACGATCCCGCAAATCCACCCGCAGGCAGCCTGACCAGCAGTTTGCCCAAGACGACGTTCATCTATATGAACACTGAGCCCCAGGTGCCGCAAAATGTTCAGGTCAGCCTCCAGGGCAGCCAGCTTGATCTTGACTGGGATGACGTCACGCTCGATACTTACGGAAATCCGGCCAGCGTGAGCCATTATGAGATCCATGTTTCCGGAGAGCCGTATTTTGAATGCACAGCCGAAACCTTGGTGGGCACAGTGCAGGAATCCCAGGCCTCTTATGACGGGGTGGCTTCCTATTATGACAAACTCTTCATCAGGATAATCGCCGTGGCCGGCAGAGCGAGGTGAACAAGATAAAAAAAATTCCACCTCATATATATATGGATGAGAAAAACGGCCTTTGGCAAAACTTTTTTCCACTTTTTTCGGGATGATATGTCTATCCTGCTGGCCTGAAAGAGGATGCTTGAAATTTGTCGTGCTGGTTTTGTTGGATCGCCGGTTTTAATAATTAACAAATTAACAAATTCCCCGCTCTTACACCCCCGCCGGTTGTCCCAAATCCGGAGGATGGACATTCAGGAAGGATAACTATCTGTTATATATATAGTATATCTATCTAATTACTAATTCCTACTATATTACTATATATTATATCTATCTATTATATATATCAGTATCTTACTCTCTTTCAGGTTCTGGATCCGGGATCATGTCTCCCGCCGGTGTAAGACGGGGGAATTTGTTAATTTGTTAACTATTAAAATCCCGGATGGGATATCCCGGGTATGATTGCAAACACACGTGGCGCGGGATTCCGATCCTGCGAAATGTAAGGGCGCTTGCCAAATGGCCGATGATCGGCGGATCGGCGTCCGCCGCTACGTCTATCACACCTCTCGGACTTGGGCGGAACATAAACCCCGCCGCAGGTGGGGTGTAGGACAATAGGCGGTGGCTTCAGCCATCGCGTTACATGAGCAGGCATATGATTTTATATGGCCCCACCCCTTCCCCAAACATAGAATTGGTCTGTGTTTGGGAAGGGGTGGGGAATGCGGGGGAATGAATATACAACCCGACGTTCATACCCGGGATAAATCCCGGGCCTATTATCCTGCACCGGTTGAAACCGGTTTTTCTACGTGTAGCGCGGGATTCCGATTCTGCGGAAATAAATGAGCGACAGGTGTCCTCATCTGTCAAAGAACGCAGGGCTTTTCCTTGAAGGCTTCTGCGAAGCCTGGCAGGCGGGGACGCTTGCCGTTCCTTTTGTGTCGCCCTTCCAGGGCTTAAGGATTCTGCGGAATGTACCGGCGCTTTCCAAAACGCCGATCCACTGTCACCCCGGCGAAGGCCGGGGTCCAGTTCTTTTATACTGGTTCTGGATCCTGGATCGAACCACCCCGCCCCGCAACAAGTTGCGCGGCGAAGACCCCGGAAGTCCGGGAAACATTTCCCAACCCATCAGCCAAAAACGCCCGTTGGGTTGCTGGTGGTCTGCTTAACACAAGGGGCAACGGGAAAGGCCCGGGTTTGAAGCCCGGGCCTTTCTTGAAATGAATGTCCGTCTATTCCCTGGTCGCTCCCACGCTGGGCGTTTCGCTAGATATTTCAGGCAGTTGGTGGGATTCCTGCACTGGTATCTCAGGCTGTGGATCGAGCAATTCGCCGGTGAGGGGATCCTTGTATTCCGTTA
>CAYRVG010000080.1:0-14094 GCA_964427765.1 uncultured Candidatus Cloacimonadota bacterium | reverse complement strand
AGGAAAGAACATGCTCCTGGATACCCGGGTCCAGAAAATCCTGGCTTTCGTCCCTCTCTTGCAGGAAGTCCAGCCCGATATCCCCCGCGAGGCGCTTGACCTCAGGTTTAAGCAGTTCACCCAAGGGGAAAAGGGTCATTGCCAGCTGTTCCTGGGAGAGGAAACTCAGGAAATAGGATTGGTCCTTTGCAGGGTCCATCGCTTTGAGCAATTGCCAGCGGCCGGAATCCCCGTCATATTTTGCGCGGGCATAGTGCCCCGTGGCGAAATGATCGAAAGTGATCCCATCGCGCCTGGCTTTGCGCGGGAAAGCGCCGAACTTGACCAGGAGATTGCACACCACGCAGGGGTTGGGGGTGCGGCCTTTCAGATAGGTCTCGCGGAAATAGGAGAGGACGTTCTTGGCAAATTCCTCCCGAAGGTCGACCACATAATGGGGGATCTGGAGCTTTTCACAGATCCGGCGGGCGGCGGCGATGTTTTCCGCCTCGTGGGGGCCGAAACAACCCTGACTGGAATTTTGCGCAACCTCGATGCTCCCATCCCAGAAGGACATGGTGGCCCCGATCACCTCATATCCCTCTTTTTGCAGGAGCAGGGCGCTGACCGCTGAATCTATCCCCCCGCTCATGCCCAGAAGGACCTTTTTCATCCGTGCACCTCGAAAAAGCTCTCCAGGCGCAGGAGTGTCCTGCTGTCCAGTTCTTCCGGCTGGTCGCCCTCCAGGGTGAGATAGGGAAGGTCGATGTTCCTTTTGAGAAGGATGTTGTCTATCTGGAGGTGGCAAAAGGACTGGGTGTAGCCGATCACGACATCGATCCTGCGTTTTTCCAGCTCCACCTTGATGTCCTCCAGCCGCTCAAAAACGCTGTAGGGATAGGTGTAGACGAGGTATTGGTCAACTATGTCCGGCAGCAGCGAGGGCATGGAAAACTGGCGCTGCACCTCGTTGAAGAGGACGTCCGCGCCCTGATCCCAGATCCGTTCATAGATATCGCGGTAGATGGGAGGCACGCCCAGGTAGGCGCAGCGCAGGCCTGTCGGGATGGGGTCGCGCCTGGCAGCTTCGCGCATGAAACGATCAAGCTCCTCCTCATAGCGGTCAGGATCGCCCTGGAAATCCGAGGAATTGAGCAGCCAGAGGTGGTTTTCCCCACCGCTGACCAGCCTTTCTTTCCAGGTCCATTCATCGAGGGTCTTCAGCTTGGCGCGGATTTCGTCCAGGCGGCGCTTGGCCTTCAGAACCTCATCCCGGCTCACTTCAAAATGCTCTTCCAACCTGCGTATCTCGGCATCGAGCCGGCTGTATTCGCGCTCCTGGGGAAAGGAAAAATTCCAGACCGGAAGCCCCTGCACCTCAAGCATCACGGAAAGGGAGGCGGAGTTTGAACAATCCCCCTGGACTATGCCCACCACCTCGTCGAGGTTGGCGCTGAGGGCGGCGTCGTAATTTCCCTTGATCCAGGAGCAGATCGTGCGGGGAAAGCCCTTGATCTCGGCGTTGCGGATGTGGCCCGCGGAATCCCCTTCCATGAAGATGTTGTTCAGGTCCACGGGGACGTGCCCGGCGGCAAAGACGACCTCCACTGGGAAGGAAGTGGTGAATCCCACGCGTTTATTCTTCATAGCTCTGCCTCAGGTATTGCTCCTCGAGTTTGGAGATGCAATCCTCCGTCTCTCCAATTTCTCTTTCCAGGCGGGCCATTTCACTCTGCAAAGTTTGGACGCGGCCTTGATCCGCGTAGGTTTCGGAGCGGGAAAGCTGGTTGTGGATATTTTCCAGCTCCGCTTTCAGGCTGCTGAGTTTTGCGCCGTTATCCTCAATTTGCAGATGGATCTGCTCCAGGTACCAGGGATTGAGTTTTTTCTTCTTTTCCCTCGGCGGGGGAGGGGCTTTGGAAAGCTCCGGTTCCTCGAAGGCCAGCTCTATGGCGCGTTCCCAGCCGCAATCGGGCTCTTCGATGGTTGTAAATACTTCGGCGAAGGCAGCTTTTTTCCAGAATACCCAGAATTTCGTCGCCAGCTGGCTGAGGAACCAGCGGTCGTGTGAAACGAAAATTATCGTGCCCTGATAGGCCTGCAGAGCTTCAAGGAAGGAATCCGTCATATCAATGTCCAGATGGTTCGTGGGCTCGTCCAGGATCATCAGGTTGGGATTTTCGTGGATCATCCTGCAGAGGTACAGACGCGATCTCTCACCGCCGCTGAGCACGGAAACCCTCTTTTCCACTTCATCGCCGCGAAAGCCGAAACGCGCCAGCCAGCCGAGGACGTAACCCTGCGGGGCCTGGGGAACGAGCTGCCAGATGGTTTCCATGACGCTCAGTGTTTCATCCAGACTGGCCTGATACTGGTCGTAATAGCCGATATCCAGGCTGGCGCCGGTTTTGAGGGTGCCCTCAAAGATCTCGTGCTCGCCAAGCAGGATGTTCAAAAGTGTCGTCTTGCCGCATCCGTTGGGGCCCAGGACGCAGATCCTGTCCTGGTAATGGGCGCGGAGGTTCACATCCCGAGCCAGTTCCCGGTCCGGCCAGATGCCGAAGCGCAGGTCTTGAAGAGTGTAGATATCATTTCCGCTGCGCTTTGTGGGAGTCAGGGAAAGCTTGAGTTTCTTCTGCTGGCCGGGTTTTTGGACGACCTCCATCCGCTCGAGCATCTTCCGGCGGGATTTCGCGGAATTGGTGCGCGTCCCGGCGATGAATTTCTGGATGTAGGCCTGGGTCTCGGCGATGAATTTCTGCTGGCGCTCATATTCCCTTTCCTGGGTGAGGCGCGCGATCTCGTCAGCTTCGCGAAAGGAGGTGTAATTGCCCTTGGTCACGCTGATACTGCCGTCGCGCAGACAGAAGATGGTGTTCACGGTGTTATCCAGGAACTGGCGGTCGTGGGATACGGCGAGGAAGGGTTTGCCCTGTTTGAGCAGGTATTTTTCCAGCCAGGCGATCATTTCCAGGTCCAAGTGATTGGTCGGCTCGTCCAGGATCAAGAGGTCATGTTGCTGCAACAGGATGGCCGCCAGGCAAATGCGCGTCTGTTCTCCGCCGCTGAAATCCCCGCAGCGCTTGGGCCAGCAGTCTTCGGTGAAATCCAGCGAAGTGAGAACGTATTTCAGTTCGTTGTCAAATTCATAGCCACCCAGGGCCGTGTAACGCTCGATCGCGGCATTCAATCGCGATTCCGTCTGGGGGTCATGGTCTTCAGCCAGAAAGCGGGAAAGAAACTCGATATTTTGGGAGAGGGTGAGCAGATCGGGCCGGGCGGCGCGGACGTAAGCCAGAAGTTCCAGCTGGGGAGCCAGTTTGAGATCCTGGGGAAGATAGGCCACGCGGCAGTTTTTGGCACGCAGGACCTCGCCTGACGTGGGGTTCAAAAAACCCAGCATCAATCTGATCAGAGTGGTCTTTCCGGAACCGTTCATCCCGATCAGGCCAACTCTGCTGTTGTGCTCCAGACTGCAGTTGACATCTTTCAGGATGTAGTTTCCGCCGAATTCCAGGCTCAGGTTGTTGGCTCGGATCAGGCTCATGCTGATATTTTTCCCCAGTTGTTGTTTTTTTCCCGGCGCCGGGCCGGTTTTCAAGATCGTCAAGCCATCATCCAGCACCCGGCGGTGATGTCAAATACAAATTTTAACTTGTCAAAAAACCCCGGTCGTTTTTTAAGGTTCTCAGGTTCGGGATGTAGCGCAGTCCGGCTAGCGTACCTGAATGGGGTTCAGGTGGTCGCAGGTTCAAATCCTGTCATCCCGACCATTTCTTTTGGGCAAGAGAATTTGCATTTCAACATTGCAAACCTGAATTCTGACCTACTTGATCTATTTCAAGGTAACAAAACTAATTTACACATCCCTATAAATAGCCTTGACAAACGGGCGTATAATATATTATTTGCGTAAATACTAAAATACTTTTCTAATGGATATATTTTATGAGAATCGCCATATTGCTGATAATCCTTTGCCTGACATCGATCTTACATGGGATAGAGAAGGAAGATATGAACAGACAAATCGACATATTCTATAAAAACAGATTGCCTTCCCTGCAGACACTGGCAGAAGTGCTTCCTGTCATTGTCGACCAGTCAGACCGTTACAGTATTAGATTGCATGAAATCACAAATCCTTCCACGAAAGAGCTTATTTGCCAATACAATCTTCCTGATACTCATTTTCCCTTTGCTGTGGTAGTAAACGGACATTATTCCGGCGTAGCCGAGGGACGGCAGTTCGATTTTGTGCACTTTCCGCTATTCATGGAAGGTATTGGCCGCCACGAAGGAAACTGGAGTCTTGAAGATCTCAATCTGATCCTGGAAAACCCCGATCTTTTGCTGGAAAGAAACATACCGCCGGAACCATTGGGAAAAGAGGATGAGCCATGCCCCGAAGACTGAATCCGCCAGACACGGTAAGCGAATTTTCATATGTCATGAGCAAAAGTTTTATGGATCAGATTGATCCGGATGTCATAGTTGATTTGGCTCATTTCTTTAAGACCGTGTCAGAAAAAAACCGCCTCCAGATCATTATCCTGCTTTCTGAACATTCTTTCTGCGTGAATGCTTTGGCACAAAGATTGAAAATCAATGTACCATCAGTTTCCCAGCATCTCCGGATCTTGCGGCTGGAGGGACTTGTGCGCGGGGAAAAGAACGGGTTGTTCATTCACTATCACCTTAACCGTGAAAAATTCTCTCAATTATCCAGTCAACTACATGATCTGCTTGAACGTTTGGCAAAGAAGGCTCAATGAAAAAAGCAAATGATCACCCAATTCTGAAAGTGGCGGATCTAGACAAATGGTTCGGTCCACTGCATGCGCTTGACGGTGTTTCCTTTGATATTCGCCGGGGTGAGTTGTTTGGATTTCTGGGACCAAATGGTGCTGGGAAATCGACTACGATAAACATTCTTACAGGTCTTGCCCGCGCGGATCATGGAAAGATCGAAGTCGCCGGCATCGATTGCACAAAGAATGTTCGCGGCGCCCAGCATTTGATCGGTGTTGTGCCTGATGAAAGCAACCTCTATCCTGAATTGACCGGATTTGATAACCTTTGCTTTTGCGCGGCGCTCTACGGCATGCGCAAACAAGAGAGAGAGTTCCGCGCTAAAAGATTGCTTGGGATGTTCGACCTTGCAGATGCAGGAAGCCGAAAATTTGAATACTACTCCAAGGGCATGAAAAGAAAGCTGACGATCGCGGCGGGCATCATACACGATCCAGAGATCCTCTTTTTGGATGAGCCCACAACCGGCCTGGATGTCGCCAGTGCCCGTCAACTTCGCAAGCACATCCAGAACATGCATGATAAAGGAAAGACGATATTTCTCACAACGCATTACATTGAAGAAGCAGAAAGGCTTTGCGACCGTATCGCGTTTCTTGTGAAAGGCATCATTGTAAAAGAAGACACTGTCGAAAATTTGATTCAAAGCCAGCAACACATTCATAAGATTCGCTTCGAGTTGGAAAATCAAATTGATGAAGCACTGAAGGAAGAACTTGCAGTCCATTTTTCGGATTTTCGCATGCGCGTTAGCGATGCCAACCAGTTTTATCTCGAATCAAGCGATGTATTGCGAGCGGGTCCTGTGGTCTCATTTTTGGAAGAGAAAGGTTATCGAGTGATGGACGCGCGCATAGTCAAACCGTCATTGGAAGAAGTATTCGTCAATGTCACTGGGATTGAGGCGGACAAAATGCGGACTGACGTGAATGGTAAAGGTATGAACAAATGAAAAATTTGATCGCCTTCTGGAATATCCTGTGGAAAGATATGCGGTCATATTATTTGAAACCGCCTAATATTAGCTGGGGCATTGTGTTTCCACTGGCTTGGACGGGCATGTTCTTTCTGCGCTCTGGCCTGGGTTTGGAAAGTGTGCCGGATCTGTTGCCGGGAGTTGTTGGCGTGTCAGTCCTGTTTGGGACAACATCGATGCTGGCGGTCACGGTGACATTCGAAAAAAAGAACCGTTCGTTTGAAAGGCTTCTTCTGGCTCCGATCTCCTTTGAATTACTGATGCTAGCAAAAACCACAGGGGCGATCATATTCGGCATTGCAAACGCTTTCGTGCCTGTTCTTGTGGCAACGATATTCTTCGGGATGCCAAGTTTTGACTGGCTGCTATTCGTGTCGACCGTAATTCTAATCGCGGCCACCATGACGTTCCTGGGGCTATTTATTGCCGTGGCTGTAAGCGAGGTCTTCGAGGCGCAGACATTCTCCAATTTCTTCCGCTTTCCAATGATCTTTTTATGTGGGCTTTTCGTGCCGGTTTCCACCTTGCCAATTGTATTGCGTCCAATTTCTTACGCCCTGCCATTGACTTATGGTGCGGATTTATTGCATTTATCCGTCACAGGGAATTCGGAGCTATCCCTAGGGTTGAATTTACTAGTTTTGACCCTTTTTTGCGCGGGGCTGTTCATGGCCAGTTTGTGGAATATCCGCCGTAAATGGATCAAATAGAGGCCGTAGAGCAATTTCCGGTTGACACAATCCTTTTAATTTGTTATATGAAATCCGATAGCCATGTGTCACCAGTAATCCGTAAGAATGCTGTGCAAATGTCCTCTCTGCCTAGAAGTTCTCACATTGGTGATGGCATATGATCCACAAAACCAGAAAGGAACCGCAAGATGAAGATCATGTCCCTCTATGTCCGCACCCGATCCAGCGAGGATTTTAAGGAATCCACACTCATCAACGAGCCGAATTTCGTCTCCTTCAATCTTGGCAAGGGCAAATCGATGCTGATGAAGACAGACGCCACGAACGTAAATCTAAATCAGACGATAGTCCAATTCAAGGAAGGCACCACCATCATCATCAAATACCAGATTTCCGGCCAGAAGAACAAATCGCTTTGCCTGGATTGCCTTAAGGACCATATCGCTGTGAACGGTGAGGAACTGGAATCGACGGAACTGGCTTATAAAAGGATCATCGAGATCATGGAAACCGACATGGCATGAGTTCCCAATACCCTTTGGTAGGGAGGATCTACGCACCCCCTGTCAAAGCCCCAGGATGGATCTGAGGGAGGGGCTTTCTGATCCCGGCAATGAGCCACCTTTCCTTCTGGGTAAGGGAAACCTCAGCGGAACCAGCTCCGGCCCAAAAGCCTTTTTGGGCTGATGGGTAGGGATAGGGTCAGGATAGGTTACTTTTATACAATGGGGGAGGGATAGCCAGGCTGTGTTCTCTCTTGATCCGCAAGGAGTTGGGCGGAAGAAGACTGCGTGTCAGCGCTGATCCCGGTGCCAGAGGGCAAGTTCTTTCTGGCGCCGCACCTCTCCCGGTTGGGGAATGTGGATGGGTTTGCCGGTCTCATAATCCAGCCCCGTATAGTACATGCAGGTGGAGATCGTCATCGGGGTGGGGGTGAATTCCTGGACCTGCTCAACCCTGAGGTTGTTGCGCATCAGCCAGCGGCGCAGTTGAAGGGCGTCCTGCATCGTCGTTCCGGGATGGCCGATGATGATGTAGGGTATGATCTGGCGCTTCAGCCCTGCTTTTTCGCTACAGCGGAAAAACTCCCTGGCAAAGCTCTCAAAGCTGGATACATCGGGCTTTCTCATCAGGCGCAGCACGGAGGAGGAGCTGTGCTCCGGGGCGAGCTTGATCCTTCCGCCGGTATATTTTTGGGCCAGGGCTTCGATGAACCGTGGATGCTGCAAAGCAAGGTCGTGGCGTATCCCGGAGGCTATGAACACGTGTTTTATTCCGGGCAGGGCTTCGATATTTTCCAGAAGTTCAAGCTGTGCCGATGGATCGGTCCTGAGGTTGGGACAGATGTCTGGATGCAGGCAGGAGGCCCTTTTGCAGCTTAAGGGGAAATCCAGAGTGCAGAAGGATCTGTACATATTGGCAGTGGGGCCGCCAACGTCGGTGATCGTGACCGCTTTTCCCCGTTTTCTGGCATGCAGGGCTGCTTCCTTAAGGATGGATCCGGCCGAGCGTGAGCTAATGCGCCTGCCCTGATGCAAGGCCAGGGAGCAGTAATTACATCCTCCGTAACAGCCTCGGTGTGAGGTGATCGAATGCCGGATCTGCTCGAACGCCGGTATCCTTTTTCCTTTATAGCGGGGATGGGGCGCGTATTCGAAGGGTAGCCCGTAAAGCTCGTCCAGTTCTTTCTCCGAAAGCGTTTTGGCGGGGGGATTGTGCCTGATCCAGCGGTTGCCGTTCATCTGGTATATCACATCGCTCTGATAGTGGTCTTCAAAAAGGTGCGTCATCCTGTGGAAGGTGGGTTTGTCGGCGCAGGCGAGATTGTCCGGCAGGATGACCTCTCCGTCTGGTGGCGCTTGATCGCTGAAGACCACAGTTCCTGGGATATCCTTGATCTGACCGGGGTTCGTTCCGTTTTGCAAAGCCCGTGAGATCTCCAGGGAGGCGTTCTCGCCCATGCCGTAGACCAGCCAATTCGCCTTGGAATCCGCCAAAATGCTTGCCCGCACCTTGTTTTGCCAGTAATCGTAATGCGCGATCCGCCTCAGGGATGCCTCGATGCCGCCCAGCATGACCGGGGTTTTCTTGAACAGGCGCTTCAAAACATTTGTGTAGATCATGGACGCGCGGTCCGGCCTCATGCCCGCGCTGCCGTCCGGGCTGAAGGCGTCGTTGTGGCGGAGCCTGCGCTGGGCTGTGTAATGGTTCACCAGGGAATCCATGTTCCCGGCAGTGACGCCAAAAAACAGCCGGGGCGTTCCCAGGGCAAGGAAATCCTCGTCCCGCCTCCAATCTGGCTGGGGTATGATCCCCACCCTGAATCCGGCGGCTTCCAGATGCCGACCGATTATCGCCGCCCCGAAGCTTGGATGGTCCACATAGGCATCGCCTGTCACTATGACGATATCCAGATCATCCCAACCGCGGGCATGGGCTTCAGCCAGGGTCGTGGGCAAAAAAGGCATATTTAAAAAACAGGGGCAAAAGCTTGTCGCTTCCGCCCCTGAAGGTTTATCGCTCCGACCCGGTTCAGGCGGGATTGACGCGAATGATGTTGATCGCTTGGGTGCCCTTGTCTGTTTCCATCAGGTCAAACGTGACCTCTTCATCCTGTTCCAGGACCTTGAGATCCCGCGGTGAATTTGTGACGATGGATTTCCAGTGCACAAAATACTCTTTGTTGTCTTCGGTAATAATAAAGCCATAACCTTTATTCTTGTTAAACCATTTTACTTTGCCAGTCATTTTTACCTCTTAAATATTGGTATTACCATAAAAAATATAAGTGAAAATCAGTCAATACAAAAATAAAACTTCTTATCAAGGTGTGGCTGCGGCAAACTGTGGGAAATTTTCATTGACTGTTTTCACTTGCGGAAGAAAATGAGATTATAAGATAAATAGTGACGATTATTCCTTCGATATTTTGCAAATACCTTGATAACACTGGTAAATGAAGGCGGTTTAATGAGTTCCAAGATACTGCTGGTTGATGAAGACATTCTGCTCCGGGAAGTGCTGGGAGAATTTCTCACTTCGGGAGGCTATGAGGTTGATGTGGTAAAGGACTCAAAGCAAGCGCTGAAAATACTTGAACCGGGGAAGTATGTTTTGGCGTTGATAGATCAGGATATGAAACAGATGGACGGATTGCAGCTCGTAAAGCAGATCAGAAAGCAGGACAAGGATGTATTCTGCCTCATCATGACAGGCTACACAAGCCTGGACAAGGTAAACTCCGGAATTGAGAAAGGAAGCTCGGATTATATCATAAAACCATTTCCCATGCCGGAACTTTTGAATATCATTCAACAGCACATTTGAATCATGTATGAAATAAGCGTTCGCCGCCCTTCGGATGAAGGTTTCCAGTCACCGCCTCCTTTGTGGATAGATCCCGGGTTTCTATTGGCTGTGGAAGAACTACAACAGATCGACGCCTATCAGTTGCTCTGCCACAAAGGTGAGGAATTGGTGGCGGTCCTGCCCCTGTATGAGAAAAAAAATTTGGGGATCCGCCGTCTGATCATTCCCATGAGCGCTTACTACCAGGGGCTTTGGTTCTTCTGGCCGTTTGGACGTAAGGAGAACCGGATCCTGCTGGATGAGCTGAAGATCTCCGAAAACATCGCGACATTCCTGAGGAAACGCTATAGGAGGATTCATCTGAATCTGGGCGTTCAAAATTACGATGTCCGGGGCTTCAATTGGGCTGGATTCAAAGCCAGGCCGCTGTATACGTTCATTCAGGATCTTTCACATCCATTCACGCCCCTGAAAGACGAGCGCAAGAAGATCAGGGGCGCCGTCAAACAGGAACTGAGGCTGGAAAAAGCATTTTATCCAGATAAATTCATCACGATGTTGAAGGAACTGTATCATCGCAAGAACAAAAACCTGGGAATCTCCTGGGGCAGGTTCAGAAACTGGATGGAAACCTTGCATGACCAAGAACTCCTGAATCAGTACAACCTCATGCATGATGGGGAAATTATCAGCAGCAACCTGATGTTGGGTGCCCCGACCGATGACACCACCTATTCGATCATGCGCTGTACCACTGATCTGGGTTTGAAACAGGGCGCCAGCACGCTGCACAGCAGATTGTTGGTGGAAAATCTCAAGGACCGGTATCAGTTCATCGATTTCTGCGGGGCGAATTATCCTGAAGTGGCAAGATTCAAGGCCGCCCTTGGTTTCAGCCTGCGCATTTTTTTTCAGATCGAAGCTTAGGAAACCCGACAGATGAAAGTGATACATTTTTACAAGCGAGGATAAATGAGAAGGATCACCGTCCTTTTGGGGGGAAATTCCCCCGAACGCGAAGTTTCCCTGGTTAGCGGCTCAGCCATAGCAAAAGGGCTGCGCGAGAGATCATTTGAGGTTAATGAGCTTGATCCGGCGGACTTTCCCAACCTGCGTGATCTGCTTAAGAAACTGGCTGAACTGGGAACTGAAATCGTATTCTTTGGCCTGCACGGAGGAGTGGGGGAGAATGGCGTTATGCAGGCCGCCCTTGATCTGGCGGGGATTTCTTACACCGGCTCCGGACACAAGGCCAGCGCCCTGGCCATGGATAAATACATCTCCAAAGTGCTTGCCTTTGAGGAAGGCATTCCCACCTCGGATAGCATTTTGATGCGAGAAGATCTGCTTTGCGATTATAACGATCCGGAAGATTATCAGGGTATTGTGGAAAGACTCGGCCTGCCTCTGGTTGTTAAACCCAATGACGGGGGTTCCTCAGTTGGCATAACCATTGTGGAGGACATCCTGGATCTCAAGGATGCGGTCAGGCTGGCATTAAAATACTCAGCAAGCGCGCTTTTGGAAAGATATGTTGCAGGCAGGGAGATAACCGCCACGGTTCTGAACGGCAAAGCTCTTCCTCTGGTTGAGATCAGGCCTGTCAAAGGCTGGTATGACTATCAGAATAAATACAATGAGGGAAGATCCGAGTACCTGGCGCCAGCGCCCCTGGAAGAAAACGTTTCCCATCTGATCCAACTCTACGCCGAAAGGACCTGGCAGATTCTTGGCCTGAGTGGATACGCGCGCATTGACTTTCGTTATGATGGCCAGACACCATATTTCCTTGAGGCGAATACTCTTCCAGGGATGACGCCACTCAGCCTCACTCCCATGGCTGCCAAATCGATCGGTATGAGTTTTGCTGATCTGGTGGAGAGAATTGCCAACATAGCAGCGGAAAGAAAGCAGTAGGATACTGTGGAAACAATCTAAGTTGTTTGTGGAATTCTGATTAATTTGGTTTTTGATTTATAAATGACAGGTGCATCCTGTAAGAAATACAAGATGTAAGAGGAAAAGGTATAAATTGCATAACTAGTGTGGCGGGGAACTGATTCTAATCAGCCTTGTCCCCTCCCACGGCTTTCTGCCATTTGTCCAATAAATCCGTGTAAGTCTTTTCCAGATCTTTCTTTGTTTTTCCCCAGTCAGAAAAATGATACTTCTCGTTTATCTCAATGATCTTTTCATTTTTCAAATATATCTTGAATGACATCTTGCTCATGGCAATTGATTTTTCGTCATCACCCTGGTCACGTACCTTGGATACTCTGACAATATCCTCCAGAACCAACTCCCTCCCGTCTGGCAAGGTATATAACATTATTTCCTCACTAGTCAGATTCTACAAAAACCATACTAATTCAGATGCCTTTTTTGGCAAGATATTTATTGATTTTGGCGAATTTTCAAATATTACGTCAGCATATTCTATCAAACTAGACTCATCCATTGAGGCCAACAATTCTCAAATCAGCTCAATCATTTGCTGCGTCTTAGAAATATATTGACTTAATGATATCCGAAAAGTTCATGTAACAAAACATAAAAAATTAGGAGATAAGATGAGAACAGCAATTGTTATTTCAATAGTTATCTGCCTATTTGTCCTTACTGCCTGCGCGCCAGGCGTGAGTGAGAGGTCGGAGGAAAGGCCGGCCGGATTTTTCCTGGGGATCTGGCACGGCTGGATTGCGCCAATAACCCTTATCTGGCAATTATTCAACCATGAAGTCCGTATCTACGAGGTCCATAATACCGGCTGGACCTATGATTTTGGCTTCTATATGGCGATAATCGCGGGATTTGGCGGGTTGGCGCTGAGTCGTAAAAGGCATCGCAGAATTCCCTGAGCAGTTTTCTATCTGAGCATGAGCTATCTCATACTCCTCTTCACAGCCGCGATATGGGGTTTTGCCTTTGTGGCCCAGCGCAAGGGGATGGAATCCCTTGATCCGTTTACCTTTAACACTCTCAGATTCATGCTTGGCGTGGCCACGGTCTGGTTGATCCGATTTTTTAATTTATCCCTGAACAGGTCCATAGCCACAAAACCACAGTTTTCTCCCCCGCCAATGGCATCGAAATGTACCTCAAGGGATCCCGTAATATTGGGAATATTGCTATTCACAGCGGTCAGCTTGCAGCAGGTTGGCCTGCTTTGGACCTCAGCAGGCAGCGCTGGATTCATCACCGGTCTGTACGTGGTTTTTGTGCCCCTGATCGGGATAGCCCGTAGGCAGAAAATCAATCGCTGGATAATAATGGCTGTGCTGATGTCTGTTATCGGGCTGGCGCTAATGAACCGTTCCGCGAACATTCATGCCACCCTGGGTAATTTCCTCGTTTTGCTGGGCGCGGTATTCTGGGCGTTGCACGTGCAGGCGATAGACAAACTGACCAGCAGGCACCCGAGCCTGGATCTTGCTTTGGGACAATATACCGTGTGCATGTTTCTGAGCCTTCTGGCCAGCATTCTCTATCAAATGATTGTTCCCGGTGACATTGGTTTCTACCGGGGGATCTGGGCTGATATCAAATCAGCCTTGATACCGATCGCATACGCCGGAGTGATGTCCGTGGGAGTGGCTTTCACGCTGCAATTGCATGCCCAGAAAAAAGTCCAGCCTCACGCGGCTGCGGTTATTCTCTGCCTGGAGGGTGTTTTTGCCATGCTCGGCGGGATTTTGCTGTTGGGCGAAAAAGTATCCTGGGGTTCATTATTGGGGGCGATATCTTTGTTTGGGGCGATGATAATAACGATTCTTAGCGAACACAGGGAATTTCTGATTGACAAAAAACACGGCCGGTAAAATTAGTAATTAAACAGAGATTTTTAGGTATTTTAAGGATAGAAACAATGGTTGTATACACTATAGCTTTGATAGTCCATGTGATTATAAGCGCTGCTCTGGTCTTTGTGATCCTGTCGCAAACGTCCAAAGGCGGCCTGGACGCCAATCTTGGCGGAGCGGCCATGAACGTGTTTGGCGGCAGCGGAGCTTCCAAGTTTCTGCGTAAATGGACCCAGATACTGGCCCTGCTTTTCGTGATTTCCTGCGTATTCCTGGCTTTCCAGGTGAAGGCCGCAGGACAAAGAAGGGCACCCAGTGTTCTGGAACAGGAATTTGGCACGAGTGAAGCGGCACCGGCAGAACAGCCCGGCACAGGTGAAGACCCAGCACCCCAGCCAGCCGGCCTTCCCCAGGAATAGCCACATACTTTGAAAATGCAGAAGTGGTGGAATTTGGCAGACACGCAAGACTAAGGATCTTGTGCCTGTAACGGGTGTGCGGGTTCGAGTCCCGCCTTCTGCACCAA
>CAYRVG010000079.1:0-2289 GCA_964427765.1 uncultured Candidatus Cloacimonadota bacterium | reverse complement strand
CTGATTTACACCATCATCGCCTTCGGCATCATGATCTTCATCCACGAGCTGGGGCATTTCCTGGTTGCCCGCTGGTTTGGCGTGGGCATAGAAAAGTTTTCCATCGGCTTTGGAAAGCCGATCAAGGAATGGAAGCGCAAAGGCGTGGTCTGGCGCGTTGGCTGGATCCCGCTGGGGGGATACGTCAAGATGCAGGGCGAGAATCCCGACGAAGCGGGCGAGGGCGGCGACGGGGCGTTTCAGAAGAAGCCCTGGTGGCAAAAGGTGCTGATCGGCCTGAGCGGACCCTTTGCCAATCTGCTTCTCGGTTTGCTGCTGTTCATCGTCTCCTTCCTGCTTCCCATCCAGATGGAGGACCAGCGTCCCGTGATCCAGAGGGCGGAGGGGAAATGGGCGGATGTCTTTTCACCCGGGGACAGTTTGGTGAGCGTGAACGGCAAACCGGTCAAGGGCTACGGCGAGTTTCTCGAAAACCTCCTCGTCGACGGGGGCGGGACCGCGGTCTTGAAAAGGGATGCGGAGACCATCGACATAGCGATACAGGAAGCCGAGGCCGAATCCCTGGCGATGAGCGTCTATCCCGTCGCGGAGGCGAGGATCGGCGAAGTTGTGCCCAAAACCCCGGCCTATCTGGCCGACCTGAAGCCCGGAGACCTGATCACCAAAGTGGACTCTGTCGCGGTCGGTGACTGGTACGCGATGCGCGAAAAGGTGATCAACGCCCCCGACGATTCCGTGCTTTTGACCATCGAACGCGGCGGAGAGGAGATCACCAAACGCGTCAAGCTCGAATCCAGCCTCGCCACGGGCGCGGAAAGGGCCATCGGGATCATCCAGGCCCAGCCGGTGCGCTACACCCAGAGGTTCGATCCCCTCGAAGCGCTGGAACTCGGAACCTACAACACCGCCAATTTCATCATGATCAATTACAGGATGCTTTTCCAGCTTGTCAAAAAACCCTCGGAACTGGGAAGATCGGTCGGCGGACCCGTAATGATCGTCACCCTCAGCCAGCAGATCGCGCAAAAGGGCTTTGGCCGGCTTCTCCTCTTCTTTGGCAGCATCAGCCTGATCCTGATGATCATGAACCTTTTGCCCATCCCCATCCTGGACGGCGGCTTGATCCTCTTTGCCATCATCGAGGGCATAATTCGCAGGCCCATCCCCGCGAACATCCAGTCCATCCTCCAATCGATCGGCTTCTTCATTTTGCTGACCATCATGTTCTTCGCCTTCTACGGGGATATATCGAGCCTGATCTTCAGATACGTGGCCAGATAAGCAGAGATGTTTGAATTCACTCTTGAACACACCTCCCAAAACGCCCGTGCCGCCACCATTGAAACGGATCACGGCAGGATCCTGACCCCCGTGTTCATGCCCGTCGGCACCCTCGGCACCGTCAAGGCCATGAGCCCGCATGAACTGAAGGAAAGCCACGCGCAGATAATTCTGGGCAACACCTACCACCTCTATATGCGGCCCGGGCACGAACTCATCCGCAAAGCGGGCGGATTGCACGAATTCATTTCCTGGGACAAACCGATCCTCACGGACAGCGGCGGATTCCAGGTGATGAGCCTGGCCGCGCTGCGCAAAATAAGCGGGGAGGGCGTGAAATTCCAGTCCCATATCGACGGAAGCAGCCACCTCTTCACACCCGAGAGCGTTATCGCGATCCAGGAGGCCCTCGGCGCGGACATCATCATGAGTTTCGACGAATGCCCGCCCTATCCCGCCACCCGGGAATATCTGGAAAGATCCCTGAAAACCACCCTCAAATGGGCGGAACGCGGGAAGGCGGCGTTCACGAATTCCGCACGTCAGGCTCTCTTCGGGATCGTGCAGGGCGGGATCCATGAGGACCTGCGGGAAAGATCCGCCCGGGAACTCATCGACATGGATTTTCACGGCTATTCGATCGGCGGCCTGGCCGTGGGCGAAGAAAAAGCGGATCTGCTGAGGATAACCGAGTTTCTGCACGACATCCTGCCCCCCGGCAAACCCCGCTACCTGATGGGCGTGGGAACCCCGTCCGACCTGCTTTTGAACATCGCCAACGGGGTGGACATGTTCGATTGCGTGATGCCCACCCGCAACGCGCGCAAAGGCAGCATCTTCACCAGAAACGGCAAGATGATCATCAAGGCGGCGCGCTACAAAGAGGATTTCCGCCCCATCGACCCCCAATGCCAGTGCTACACCTGCCGCCATTTCTCACGGGCCTATATCCGCCACCTGATCAGCATGAACGAGATCCTCGGCATGCGCCTCACCACCATCCACAGC
>CAYRVG010000078.1:0-2939 GCA_964427765.1 uncultured Candidatus Cloacimonadota bacterium | reverse complement strand
CCCGGATCCTGGCCCACGGTTTCCAACCCCACAATTCGCTTTATTCGCCCGGGGTCTATCAAAACTATTACCACTCCGTCCTGCGCGGGGACGACACGCTTTTAGCCAGTTCCTGGAGCGAAAATTACTATCCCTACGAGGTTGCCCTCAGCGATATCGAGGTCGGGATCGGGGATTACGAGCACCGCTTCGCGCGGGGTTCGCTGCGCAAGAACAAGCTGCTGGGCGTGGAGGGGCTTTACGGGAGCTTCGATTTCCTCGTCCAGGGCGGATACTGGCTGGAAGAGCAATCAAGCCGCGACCTGCTCAAATTCCATCTCCGTGTGCCCATTGGGGAAACCTCATTGGATCTGGGATTCGCGGATTTCTCCTCCAAACTGCCGATGTTTTCCCTCAGACCCCAATACTGGCTTGCCAACTACAATTTCCTTGTGGAACGCAGCTACAGAACCATCCACGCAGCCTGGAGATCGCCCTGGCTGAACCTGGCGCTTTTAAACGAGAACGACACCTCGCGGGCGGAGGAATTCTCCCAAACCCTGCGCAACGACGCCCTGCACCTCAAGGCCTGGAAAGCGTTTTCAATCGACGCGCTGGAAATAGAGCCCTACTTTGAGCAGGTGTTCACCCAGCGGAATTTCGAATTGGAGCCGGAGGATCATGAACAAATTGCCGGACTTCGCGTCAGTTCGGACCACCCGTTGCTGAGTGGCGAGGTTTTGGCGGAAGCATACGATTTTGAGCGCTTCGAAACCCGCGGAGACCTTTACCACGCCTGGAGAAGCTTCGACCTCGGCGCGGTGTTCCATTACAGCGAACTACCCCAGGATATCAGGACTTACACAGAGTGCATCTATCCCGGCCTGGACAGCCTCGAGATCGTGGACATCCGGGAAAAGCTCAACCTGGGCGGCTACCTGCGCCACCGGCTCAGTCCCGCCTCCAGCGCTTTGTTGTCCGCGGGGATCAGAAATATCACGAACACTCCCTCCCTGGCGGGCGGAACATCCAGCCAGGACGTCATCTATGTGAAACTCGGCGCCCAGATCGGCCAAACCTGGAAAAGCTGGAGAATAAAGTGGTTGCCCTCGCTTACCTGGCAGGAGGACGCCCCGCTCTATGAACAGCCGGAGATCGAGTATCAGAGCCATCTGACCCTGACCCGCGTCCTGCCGCATGATAACGCGCTTTTTGCCGGATTCTCCCTGCTCGGGCACAGCGGTTACGTGAGCTCCGATCCCAGCCAGTTCAACGTGGGAGTATCTTCCATCGCCGATATCTGGGCAGGCGTGAAGATCACCAACCGCTTCGAACTGACCGTTTCCTGGAAAAACGTCGCGGACACCCTCATCTATGGGATCTATCCGCTGCCCTCGTCCCTGCACGCCTCCCTGCGCTGGTTTTACCTCAACTGAAGGAACTGAAAATGAAGTTTGAAGCGATAATCTTTGACATGGACGGCACCCTGATCGATTCCATGCGGCTCTGGCGGAGGGTGGACCAGGATTTCCTCAGCAAACGCGACATCCACGTCCCAGCGGACCTTTTAAACCATCTGCCCAAGGGAAACAGCTTCATCCAGACCGCCCAGTATTTCAAGGACCGCTTCGGCCTGCCGGACACCCCCGAGAGCATCATGGGCGAATGGACGAACATGGTCATCTGGCATTATGAGCACGACATCCTGCTCAAACCCGGCGCCAAACACCTGCTGGAAGACCTCCACGGCAGGAACATCCCCATCGGGCTGGGGACCAGCAATTCCCTGGAACTGGCGCGCAAGGCGCTGGGCAACAACGGTATCTGGGATTTTTTCCGCTCAGTCGTCACGGGGGACATGGAGCTCTTGGGCAAGCCCTTTCCGGATATTTACCTGCGCAGTTCCGCCAATCTGGGCATCCCGGCATCCGAATGCCTCGTGATCGAGGACACCCTGACGGGCATCCAGGCGGCCAAAGCGGCGGGCATGAGGGCGATCGCCATCCATGACGAGGACAGCGTCGACTTTCATCCCCAGATCAAGGCCCTGGCGGACGCCTTCGTGGAGGATTTTACCCGGCTAAAGGAACTACTTGGAATATGAACAAACCATTATACATAGTGATCGGCGCCTACGGAAGCGGGAAAAGCGAATTCAGCATCCATCTGGCGCAAAACCTGAACACTCAAGAACATGACGTTGTCCTCGCGGACCTGGACGTCGTGAATCCCTATTTCCGCTCGCGCGACGTGCGGGAGGAATTTGCCGAAAAGGGGATCGACGTGATCGCCCCCGAAGGCCAGTATAAACACGCGGACCTGCCGATGATCTCGCCCCGCGTCCACGGAGCGATCAAGAACCACGCCAAAACCGTCATCCTGGACGTGGGCGGGGATCCCGCCGGCTGCCGCACTTTGGGCCAATTCGTGGATTCCATCAACGCCCGCGGCTATGAAATGCTCTTTGTGGTCAATACATTCCGCCCCTTCACCTCCAACGCGTGGGAGATCCTGCAGATGAAGAACGAGCTGGAGCGCTCCTCCAAACTGAGGATCACGGAGCTCATCTGCAACAACAACCTGATGGAGCATACCTCGCGCGAGATCGTGGAGGAAGGGATCAAGATCCTTGAGGAATGTAGTGTTGAGACCGGCCTTCCCTTCAGGCGCTATCTCGTGTTGGAAACCTACGCAGACAGGGTCCCGGACGCCCTTTTGGGCAAGGAGAGGATCCTGATGCAATACACCCTCAAAAAGCCCTGGGAGGGCCTCGGCCTGAAAGGGATCTGAAGCGCGGGGGCAGTTCAACCGGGATCTCAAGGCTGGCAGTTACGCCAGGCCCGTTCACGCCTGGGCAAGAATCTGAGCGGTAACCCTTTAAAGTATCCAGTCTGAAAATCGTCAAGGGAATAGTCGCGAAACATATCGCAATTAATGGGTAACAGCATAAGATCATAAGG
>CAYRVG010000077.1:0-1989 GCA_964427765.1 uncultured Candidatus Cloacimonadota bacterium | reverse complement strand
GCGGAACGGCTGGCTGAGGAAGAGGCATCCCGGTTGGCCGCTGAGGAGAAAGCTGCAGCTGAGAAAACCAAAGAAGAAGAGGCCAGGATTGCCGCAGAGGAGAAAAAGGCAGCCGAGAAAGCCAGGGCTGATGAACTGGCTGCGCAGAAACGAGCCGCCGAGGAAAAAGCCACGGCAGAAAAGAAAGCCAAGGAAGAAGAGGCCAGGATAGCCGCGGAGAAGAAAGCCGGGGACAAAAAAGCTGCCGAACAGGCTGTGGCACCCAAGGCCGAATCCGCCGCTTCCGGCAAACTACCCTCGATCGCCAAGCAGCATATGCCGCAGGTAACGGATTGGCATCTGAAGGCGCACCGCAAGGAGATCGACGCTTACAACGCTTTCGTGCGGGCCGTTAATGAGGGTAAGGCGGAAAAATTCAAGGATCTGGGCTACAAATTCCTCGAAAATCACGCCACAAGCAGGCTGGCACCGCTGCTACGCTGGCATTTTGCCAATAAACTATACGTCTACGGGGACTATGTAAAAGCCAAGTATGTCCTGGATCCTCTGGTTCGCCAGGTTGATTATCATTATCCCTACGCGCTGCTTCTGGCGGCCCGGCTGGATTACGCGACAAAATACTCCCGGTATGAAAAGCTGTATCAGCTGATGCGAAATGAATACGCCGAACATACCATCGGAGGCCAGGTTGCCAAAGACCTTGAGATCATCGGAGGAGGTGCCCAATGAGCAACAGCACGCGCAACACGATCGTACTCGCAGTATTGCTTATCCTGCTCTTCGCCCTGTGGTATTGGCAGTATAACAACATGAAGGTAAAGAGGGACGAAGTTCTGGAAGCCAATCACAAGACCATGGCCACGATCGATTCCCTAAAGGCCGAGCTTAGCATCATCGACTCCCTGCGGCAGGAATACGAACTGCTGGAAGCCTTGATGCAACAGCAAAGCAAACTGGTGCTGGGTGAGGACACGACGACCGTCAGCTATGGATATCTGCTTGACCTGCTGAACTGGACCGGGATCAACATAAATTACGATTTTGCCGCGACCGATGCCCAGGGATCCGGTGCCCAATACCATGAATACGTAATAAACGGGGAAACCCCTTACCGCAATCTGCTGCATCTGGCCAACCAGATCGAAAAACAGAGGGCGGTGGTAACGGTTGAGGATCTTTCCATCGCGGGCCAAAGCCCCGCGAAAGAAGACACCATTACCTTCTCCATGGTCCTGCACACGCATTTCCGCCCCGGCGGACCGGCCATTGAGGAGATATCCATGAAAACCCTGGAAGGGCCATATCTGGGCTATCAACTGTTCCGGCCGCGGGTATATGAGGAAGTGGTGCCATTTGAAGTGGATCCCAACCTCCTGGATATCGAGGATGCCACACTGCTCGGAATCGCGCGCGGCATGGCGTTCTTCCGCGATTCGCAAAGCATAATCCGCATCCTCTCCAAGGGTAGCCCGGTTGCTTGGGGATACCTGTACAAAGTGGACGAAAAGGCGGGCAAGGTTATATTCCGGCTGGATAAATACGGCCTCGAAGAAGAATACACAATTTTAATAAATAACACTGAGTGAGGTTATCGTGAAATTAAAAACTGTATGCGTCATTCTCATTGTCCTTACCGCCGTTTGCCTGACGGGGAAGACCACAACCATAACAGACGAGGGCAGGGTCACCCTCAGCGAGGACACCCATATCAATGAAGCTGTGCAGATCCTGGAGATATATTCCCTCAAGTTTGAGAACAAGAAGATAATCAACCAGAGCAACTTCAACTCCAACATTGGAATCCCCCTGCATAACGTCGACTGGCGGCGGGCCATGGATTTCATCGCTAAACACAACAATATCGTTGTCACCGAACAACCGGGCTACATTGCCTTCAGCAACGTCCCGGTGACCGAGACCGCCAAAAAGGAAACCCTGGCGGAAACCCTGGAGGTGGGCTCCAAACAGGTGCGCATCAACGCCATCGCC
>CAYRVG010000076.1:0-7320 GCA_964427765.1 uncultured Candidatus Cloacimonadota bacterium | reverse complement strand
GGTTTTTTTATTTGCGGAATACCGGTACCAGAGGGACTTAGACTGATTGCCCATGCGCCGGGTTGGAAACCCGTCGTTAAGTTACCTTGTCCCTCCAGGACAGGCTGGGAGCCAGATAAAGACCCTTATAAGTGGATACACGGAATTCTCCAGTCATAGGATGCTTATCTTTTCCATATTTTGCCTCATAGCAAGACACGGGCTATTTCCCCTGCCCGGCCTCCGCAGTAATGAAGCCCCGGAGGAACTTGTCATGGTGGTATCGCCGGGCTTTGAGCCCGGTGCATCAAGACTCTTTGACAAAGAATACCCCGGCTTGTTTGGCCGGGGTATTCATCGTCGTACCCACATCCATATAGAAGGGGTGCCCAACAACAATCTTATTTAAGCAGTATGGCTTTCCTGTTGAATTGCTCAGTGCCTGCTTTCATTATTATGTGATATACTCCGGAGCCGCACTGCCGACCCAGTTCGTCGCGCCCGTTCCAGACGTGGCTGTAGTTGCCAATCTCCTTGGTTTCGTTGACCAGGGTCTTGATCTTCTGACCTCGCGCGTTGAAGATATGGATCTCCACGGGCAGTTTGCTGTCAACGCTGAAATTAACGGTAAGGTCCGGATTGAAAGGATTGGGATAAAGGGCTGTCAGTCCGGTAACAAGGGGGATCTCCGGAATTCCGGCGCTCTGGCTGGGTGTTTCTATGAAAATAGGGCCAAAGACCTCGCTTGTTCCGTCCATATCCAGGGCTTCCAGCCAGTAGTGATAAGTGTGTTCAGGTTCGATGGCAGTGTCGCTGTAAAGATAGGTTGTGGTCTGGGATGTATTTGTGGCCTCGATCAAAACGTTTAGATCCAACGCTTCGGCAAGTTCGTCCGTATCCCCGCGGTAGATCCTGTAGCCCACCATGCCAGTCTCTGTCTGGGAAACCCAGATCAGGTTCACCGCGCTGTTCGTATTGCTCATGGTCGCGGTAAAGCTGGAAAGCTCGACGGGCAACATATCCTCGGGATTCAGGCTGCCAACAATGAATTCACCCGGAAGCATGTCGGCGCTGGTCAGACTTATAGTCGCGGTTTGCGTAACTGGATCGTAGGTTGTGGGAACTTCATAGAAGTAACTGGTACCATGAATATCCCGTCGGTAGATCTTCAGATCAGACGGATCGGATATGTTTGGCCCATAAGCTGAAAGATCAAATGAAATCACTATGTGATAACTTATATCTGCTGAGAAAACTATATCATCTGAATCTATATACCAGCCATAGGAGCTGTAATTCTCAACCGGAACAGTGCCATCACTTGGATCTGTTTCATTATAGTATGTGTCAACGGAGTTCTCATCATAGGCATACACCGTCATGTCTCCGCCGCCTCCCGCAATTATGTAACCTTCATCCAAAGTTACTCCCGAATTGGGGAAGCTGACATCATATACATATCCACCACCAGGGCCAGCAGGAGGTGTTAGAGTTGCTGTATCAATTCCTGTTGGCGTTTCGAAATCAATCATCCAAATATAGGTAGTTCCCTGGGTTACAAACTCTGTGGGATAATTTGTGGCAAATGTAGGTTGGGCTACAAATTGAACAGCCATGGCAGGATACGAATACTCCGTATCTGTGGCCGCGATCCAAACCTTAAACAGGATAAAGTTTCCAGCAACCGCGCTTCCCGGCACATTTCCACCATCCATGGAGGCTTTGACCTCCAAAGTAGTTGGGTACCCAGATAGTGGTTCGGTTAAAGCGGAAGCGCCCACAAGCGTTTCTCCATCAAAAACGGCTATTTCATCGCCAATCGCCAGTGGAACTCCATTGACCTCCGCGCCGTAAATAAATATGTTCATAGCCAGATATGGATTCTGATAGGGATCATGCCATGCGGGGACAAAGTGGGTGGTGTTTTGACAATACAATCCGACCATCAATGTCAGGCCAATTATTAACAAGATAACTTTTCTCATCTTAACCTCAGTTATTTATCATATATTTAATATTTAAAAATGATTTGTCCGCCTGCCTGGCGGGAGCTGGATAAGTAAAGGTCGTATCCTCTGTAACATACACATAGTAACCCTCGTCAGTCTTCAAGGTCACCAGTTCCTCATCTATGATCCAGTTCCCTATCAGGCCTTGCACTATTGTATTTCCTGATTCATCCTGCACTTTTTCCAGCACATCGAGCAGGGGATCCAAAAAGGTCATCGTATCCTGGGGATACTGGTAAGGATAGGGAATTATGTTCCAGCCATCATGAAGGTCGATGGTCATGGGCAGGGGCAGCGGACAGCCCGTCAGTTCCAAAAAACAGTTGTCATTGACCTGGACATAGTATCCCTCTACGGTTTGCCAATCCCCGATATAGTTCTCCCAATCTCCATAGATGTCTTGAACCAACGTCGTTCCGGCCTCATCCTGTACCTTGACCAGGTATCCGTCAGCTATGAGCTGGGCAAAGATCTCATTTTCCATGTCCAACCCCGCCGGGACGAGCCAGGCAGAGATCAGATTCCAGCCTGTGTATAATGGTATTGTCTGTGTACCTTCGATATGCACAAAAGCCGGTTCCACAGAGGTGGGGACGATGGGCTGGTTTATCTCATTGCGCAGGATAACATCTGAGAGGCTGACCTCAACCCCCGGAGTGCAATTTGCACTGGTAAGGGTTTTCAGGGTCATGCTGAAAAGTGTTCCGTCGCCCGAGGCACCGAAGGGATAATCCCAGGTTCCCGGGGGCACGCTTAAAATGGCATTGGAAACTGTGTAAGCGCCTTCCTCGCCGCTGGTGTAAAACTGTGTCCCGCTGGCGGATCCGGCATAATCGCTGAGGAAGCTTCCTTCACCAAACCCGATCGATTCCAGGTAAACCGGGTCATAATTGACGGTGATCTCAAACCCGCGCAGGGGATTGATCCAGGGGACGTTACGGATCTTTGCGTAGAGGGTGAATTCTTCTTCATAGCCCACATAAGTATCAGTCTCCTCGATCCAGAGGTCCAGGCCGTTCCAGTCCGGAGCCGGATGTATGGCAGTGCCGTTTTGGATCACTCCGTCGTAGCTTGTCCCGGAACTGCTGTCCAGGGCATCGCCGTCCAGCTTCCAGTATCCGACCAAGCCGGCTGAATCTCCGGGTACCCCGCCATACATATTGGACTGGATCTCGGTTTGGGTCCTGATCGTATTCCACACCCGCACATCGGCAATCTCTCCGTGGAAAGCCAATTCACGCCCGGGTCTGAGGTCTCCGATCGTGAAGATCGTGTTCCATAATCCCTCTGTTCCGCTGGCTACATTCAGCACGGGAACTCCGTCAACATAAAGCACAGTTGTTCCTCCTTTCACGGAAGAAACAGCAATGTGATGCCACTGGTCAACTGTGATCCCTGCTCCGGAAGTGTCATGGTAAGGTGCGTTTGACTGCCCGACAAAGGTATATACCCGGAGCTCGGAACCGCGCTGGGTGAGCCACAGAGGTTTGGAGGTATCTGTGGACGAGGCAAAGATCGTCCTTCCATACTCAGCAAGTCCATCCCCAAGCGAAGCCGGTTTGATCCAGGCTTCTGCGGTGTATTGGGTGGTTATCTCAGCACCCATGTCTCCGATCGCCACACAGTCGTTCACCCCGTCAAATGTCAGTATGCTGGTTTGTGCGCGCAAACCGGCCAGGCAGCAAAACGCCGCTAAACACATCATAATGAACTTAATCTTGTATTTCAAAAGTATCCTCCCAAACAAATAATAAAAACTGAGCCATTCTTCGCGGCAGCAGCTTGGTAAAACTGCGCCACCGCCAGGCTGGATAAAATAGCGATGTTACAAGTGTGAATATTCCACGTCAGGCAAATCATCATTTTTCCAACTCACATATCCCTACAATTGGATTTCGGCCTTTATTGTCAAGGAAAAATTCTGTGTTCAAGCCTTCCGGAGAATGATTCATTGCCGGATTCCCAACAGGAGGGCTTTTGCGGGGTCAACGGAGCGTTCGGGTATCACTTTTTCCCAACCTGTCTTTTCGCTGGCAGAGGTTGGAACGTGATCTGGCAACCGGCAGAAACATTGATATGATATGCTTCGCCGGAGGAGAAAATACCAATGTCATCGTTCCAGCTTCCATCCACATCCTGCACGATCGAGTTGCCCTGCTCATCCTGGACCTTGACCAGGTCCCCGGCATCGATCAGGGGCTGCAGAACGGGCATCGCCGCCTGGCTTGACGCGTGGGGGTAAGGCAGGATGTTCCAGCCGGTTTGCAGATCCACGCTCATTGGCAGGGCGACTTCGAAACCTGACACCACAAGGTCGCAACCGGCGTTCATCTGGACGTAATATCCCTCCTCGACCAAAAAGTCGCCGATGGAATTGACCCAGGTTCCGCCCACGTCCTGAATGTAGGCTTGGCCCCTTTCGTCCTGGATCTTCACCAGTTTCCCGGCACTGATGATATCCGCGAAAACCGCGCCCAAATCCGCATCCAGGGGCAGGATCCAGGATGAGACGAGGTTCCAGCCTGTCTGCAGGGGAATCGTCTGCAGGCTGGGAACAAAAAGGTCTGCCAGGCCTTCGCCTTCCACCGCGACGGGATCGTAGAGCGTGGCATTGTCGTCATAATACTGCTGTCCGTCCATGAAGATCTGCCAGAGGGGATCATCCATCGCTGGCCAGAAATTTATCTGCAGGTTCTGGGCGGGGTCTTGCACCTTCATCTGCACTCTCAACAACTGAGTGGGCGAAACCGGAAGCGGATTTCCATAACCTCCCACGCCTTCATACTCAAAAGTGATGGCCAGCACATTGGCGTGGGTGTCGTTCAGGAGCAGACCGTAGTTGTAAAATGGATGGGTTGTCAGCGTTCCCGGGATCAGAGTCACGTTTCCCTCGCCGTGGATCCAGGAGCCGAAAGCGGGCTCGTTGTAAGCCAGTAAAATTGTCCCGGTGCCGATTCCGGTGCCGGTGTGGGAAGCCCGGGCCAGGATGTCAAAAGAGTAAGCAAGCGCCCCCTCTTCCAGGGAAAATCCCCCGTTGCCGAGGCTGTAGGTGATGCCCACCTGCGCTGCCAGCAGCACCGGCAGGAGCAGGATCATAAGCAGGACCGCCTTTTTCATTGGCGCCTCCCCGGATCCCCCACAGCCGTGACCCGGAAAAACAGGCGATCCGCGGCGGGGCTGAGATCCCAGCTGGGCTGGGCCAGTCCGTCAACGAGCAGTTGCCAGGATCCGGAACCCGGATCATCGGTGCCGTAAACAGAATATGTGCAATTGGGGAGGTCCTGCCAGATAAGGTTCATAAGGTTTCCGGCCTGGGTCAGCACAAGGCCGGACGGTTGGAAGGGGATAACTGAATTTTCGCTGTCCACCGCGACCACCGGATCGAAAAGGGTGGCGTTGTCGTCCATGTATTGTTCATTGATCATCATGCTCTCCTGAAACGAGATCCCGGCGGGGAAGCCCGGGCTGAGAACCTTGAGCAGGATATTGAGCACGCTTTGCGGTTCTGTTCCCAACAATCCTCCGCCCCCGGGTGTATAAAGATATTCAAAGGTTACGGCCAGCCTTGAGGGTGAATTGTCGTTTATGATCAGGTTGTACAGTGGAAAGGGGCTGGTGGTGATCAGCTCGCCGTGGTTCACGCTGACGTTATTGTTCTGGCGCACGTTTTCCCCAAAGGTCTGGGGGTTGTAATTGAGCAGCACTATCCCTGTCCCGAGGCGCAGGTTTGGATCCGGGCTGCCGGCCATCACGTCCAGGCTCAGGTATTGTTCGCTCTCGATGCTGACCAGGCTGGCGTTTTCCAGAGTGAATTCTATCCCGCCGCGGTCAGGGCTGAGTTGCTGGCCGGATGAGGCGATGGGGAAGAGACAGAAACACAGGATCGCCAAAAGCCAAAGTGCTTGTCCCGGATGTTCTTGGCTGGTTGCAAGCGGGAGCGCAAAAAAGTCTTTCATTATTGGTAAAACGGCACCGAGGTCGCCAGTCCGGCGTTTTGGCGCCAAAATTCGTTCAGGTCGCTGGGTGAGACGGTTCCATTGAGGTTAAAATCCGCGGAAAGGTAGCCGCTGGAACCGGATTGGATCCGCCAGTGGGAATTGCGGTCCGAGGGGCCAACAGCCCCGTTGGCGTCAGCGTCCCCGGCGATCAAAGCCGCCACGCCTGGCTCCACCAGGGCGGATCCGCCCTGCCCATACACATTGGCGGGATCCGTCAGATCCAGCTCCGCGGGTGGCCCGCTGGCAGAAAAGCCAAATGCCGCCAAGCTCATCAGGGCAAGGTGGTTGCGGTGGCGCAGCACCACGTAATATGGCCCCGGAGGGGTTTCCGGCAGCGCGACGATCGAGATCCCCGGGCTGCGCAGATATCCGTCAGTGCCCAGCCACAGGGACTTGCTTAAAAGAGGCGCGCCTGAGGGGGTCGCGCGTAATTCCATTAAAACCCAGTCCACCACGTCCGGGGGGATATCGCCCACACTTGCTGGTGCTTCGGGATAGGGCGAATCTAAAGGTATATATTGATTCAAGGCGGTTTGCATCGCTTCCTGGAAATATGGGCCCTGCAGCCAGCATTTTATCCTCGCGTAAGCGGGCATATCGCCGATCATGACGTCCAGGGGCGAGGAATCGATGCCGGCGACGTAACCGCCGGAAAGGTCGTAGATCTTGATCCAATCAACTTCCAGCTGGGTAAGCCCGCCGGTGTTTGCCGTGAAGGTCAGATCCAGCAGCTCGCCCGGGCCGGTCGCGTATCCCTGCCCCGTGATGATGCAGGCGACGTTGACGACGTTCACGGTATCCGTTATGACGTCCCACCAGAATATGCTCTGGCCGTCGAACAAACTTCCGTGCGTGGCGGAAACGAAGGTTAGGATGCCGGGATCGTAACGGATGGAAAGGTTGTATCCGTGCACGAGGGTGGCGGTGTCCAAATTGAGGACGGCCGTGAGATCCTGCGTCGGCGCCAGCGTCTGGGGATCCGGCCCAAAGCTGACGGACACTGCCCCGCAGCTCGCGGCGAGGAGCGTGAGCAATATGCCAATGGCGCGGGATCTTTTTTTGTACATAAAAAATATGGGGAAGCCCGCCTCGAGGCGGGCTTCCCGGTTTTATGGTTATTTAAGCAGCATTGCTTTGTGGATCTTGACGGTGTCCCTGGTTTCCAGGCGGAACAGATAGATTCCGGAGGAGGCAAGGCATCCGTTGTTGTCCCTGCCGTCCCAGGTGATCTGGTAGGTTCCGGCGGCCTTGGTGTCATTCACCAGGGTGCGGATGAGCTGGCCGCGCTAGCTGACTATGTTTAGCTGGAGTTGGCCGGCGTGCTTCCTCCCGTA
>CAYRVG010000075.1:0-20862 GCA_964427765.1 uncultured Candidatus Cloacimonadota bacterium | reverse complement strand
AGGCTGCCTAGGTCTTTATACGTCCATTGAAGTCCCACGTGGTTACAACCATTATAAACATAGTCGTAATCATAAGCCAGGATGATCTCTGAATTCAGTGGTTGGATGGGTTGGCTGACCGCAAGGCCCAGTTTTGAATTGAAAAGAACTTCATCCTTGTGTTCAGAATAGGTGTCCCAACTTATATCTGTACCAGCTATATCCTGGAAATTCACACCAAAATCGAGTTTTCCCAGCACATCCCAGTCGAAGATTATCGCCAGATCAGTTTTGAGTTTGAATCCAAAGTCCAGACCCGTGCCAGTACCAAGGTTATCCATCAGATTTCTCCGGATGAATTTCACGTTTCCACCAAAGGATAGGTCAAAAGGCACTTCAAAGAACAACCATCCCATGTTAAGCTCATAATAAAGATGCTTGGCAAACGCAAATTGATAGAGGTCATCTATGGAATCAAAACTACCGTCGGGATCACCCGTGAGCTGGTAATCACTGTTGTTTATACGCTGGTCTACATTGGTGCCGATCAGGTATGATTCGTCAAACCGAGGGATATCCGATATCGTCAACCTGGTTAGATTAATCCCGATTGTGACATCGTTGGGAAGCGGCTGGCAGTAACTGATATTGTCGTAGGAAGCCAAGCCGTTATAGAGGAATGCGTGCATGGCTGAAACCTCTGAATCTCTCAGTTGGGCAATTCCTGCCGGATTCCAATAGATCGCCGAACCATCATCAGCCAACGCTGCAAAAGCGCCGCCCATTCCCAAGGACCGCACCCCGGCTCCAATCATCATGAAATCACCTGCATATCTACCAGCTGCCAAAGGCAACGCCATTGCCAGTACAGCCATCAGAGTAATGATCATTCTTTTCATAATTAGTTCCTCTATTTAAGAATTGCCATTTTCATAGTCTTTTCTATTTTGTTGCCGCCTTTTCTGGCAATGATCTTGTAAAAATATACACCATTGGCAAGCGGGTAACCGAAATCATCAGTGCAATCCCATCCGTACACAGTTCTTGGATATTCGTGATAACCCACACCAGTTGGGAGGTTATCAAAAACCTTGGCCATTCTGCCAGCCACGGTATACACCTTGATCGTGACATCATCCGCGTCATCTGTAAGAACATATGTAAACCTGGTCCTGCCGTCATTCTTGGGATCTGTGGCATGACCTGAAACAGGATTGGGATAGTTAGCAACGTTTATCACATCAAAAGTCTCATTCACAAGGAATTGCACTTCCCTTGTATTAAAATTTCCGTTAACATCCTTGCAATCAATTACCAAGGTATAATTGCCCTGCCCAAGATCGATCTGATATTTTATGGGGATCCTATTCACATTGTCCGTGTTTATCGAGGTTACGTAATCAGTTTCGGGGATCTGGCTGCCATTCAGATAGAGCCTGATGGTGTTGTCAAAAACATCAATGCCATTCGCATCACTTAATAGGAGAGATATGGTACCGGTACCTGAAATATACCCTCCAACCGTAAATTCCTGATCCTGCACGTTCATGTCTATGGAAGGCCTTATCCGGTCAGTATTGCGGTAGATCGTATAAATCCCCTGTCTATTGACTTCAAAAACCACCTTGTCTTCAGTGCTGGAAACATTTCCGCCTTGCAATATCCATTTACTTCCACTCGCGTTCCAGCGGTAAATTTTATAGGAATTCTCAGATTCCCAGGCTTGTGTATCATCATCAGAAACACTGTAATAGAATGTCAGTCTCAATTTCTTATTATTTACGAGGGTATCTGTTGTATCCACCAAAGCCGGATTCAGAGTGCCGATTTCGTAGGCGTTGGAGGGAATTGAACTCTGAGATGAATCATACGATAAGAGTTTGATGGCTGAAATGTCCGGCTGGTTGTTCGCAGTTAACTCGCCAACGCTGTTTATATAAAAGACCGATCCTTGTCCCTCAGGTACCAATCCTTCAGGAACTTCGCAGACGAGGTTATCGTCAATGCTGTTTAGAATTGCTCCGGAATTATCGACCGTGAAAAAATTGAAATCTGTTTGGAGCGTGATTATGTTATTTGCCATGGGAACGTAGTCCCATTCGGGGAAGGCATTGCTCCAGTTCACCCTTACTTCAAAAGAGATTTCTCCAGGAGTCAATCCTTCCAGGTAGATGGTTTCCCAACGCTCCTCGTCAATATCCAGCTCAGCTATGTCCTGCGTACTGAAAAGCGTTTGTGCCCCACCAGCTGGACGAATGTATAACCTCAGGTCCGTTATAGTGGAGGGAGCGTCGCCAATATTCCTGACAAAAACCTCAAGGTTCTGTCCTGAATCCGATGTATTCAGCCTAATGTCACCCAGAAGCAAATCCGGCCCGCGGGTGACATGACTGCTAATGAAGGATTCATAGGTTTCATTTTCTGACGTCACCACATATTTATAGGCAACTTCCTGGCCTGTTGTCTGGGGGGGCATCTTCTGCGTTGTAACGTAGGAGTTCTCAATTTCAGGGTGCGGCTCCATTGCTAGGGTGCTCCAGCTAACGTTCTCGGCATCTATGTTGGTCGTGTAATAGCAATCAAAGGAGACAACATCCTCATTTGTAAAAATCCTGGCGACATATTCAACGGAGTCAGCCCAGGTGGGATTTGCCGGAAACGTTGCGTGATGCATGATCGCGGCGTTACCAACTCCGAATACGGATTTTCCCACATATTCGTTTGTTGCAGAGTAGCCGGCAACGTACATGGTTCTCATATAAGGCGGCTCAATATCCTCAGGGATAACGTAGCTGGCATTGAATTCACCATTGATGACCGGAAGGTCATAAGGTATGTTTTTAACGATCTCTTCGGAATTCATGATGTACAATCTGGCAGCCATTACTTCCGGGGGAAATTGTGCCTGGACATACAGTGTGTCTCCCGGCTGGACAAGGTATTGTATTGCCGATACAGGGATATCGCCAATAGGTTTCAGAGTCCTGATAAGTGGATCGCCCAAAAGTGCGGCAGCATTGGTAAGCGCATAACGCGCCCTTCTGAGCGAACTGATAGTATAAAATCTGGCCAGCGTGTATTGGTATGCTTCGCCAAGGGTGTTAAAATCATGTTTAAAGAGTGCTTCAGTGAATGCCAATCCCCAATCCTCATCTTGAAACCGATAACCCAATCCGCTGAAACCCAGGGTGGCGATCGCCCCTTTGTTGGGTTCCATCACCAACACTTCACCGATGCTGTTGATCCCGTTCGTATCGAATGATGAGGCGTAACACGCCAAGCTTAGCACAATGGGATAGGTTTGGTTGTTGAGTGTGGCGACATCATTGAAGTTGAAGAGGTTGTAATCCGCCCAGATCCTTCCGCCGCCATGACCAATGAATTGCAAGTACTGGGTTCCGGAGTTGATCGCGTCCTTAAGGTCGAAAGTACCGCCAAAGTATTCACTGCTTACGGTTTGGGTTGAAGTATAAACCCTTGTAACTCGCGAATCTTCAGGCATGCATTTTCGGCGGATCCGCTCGGATTGCTGGGCAAAAAGGTCATTTGTATCGGTGAGTTTGCCTCCGGAACTTATGGTCAGGTGGCTGTTCCACAATCTTGATGTCATTGGGTTATTGCGGTATTCGTATGCTTTATTGGCAAAATTCAGTATGTGCTCCGTCTTCCAGGCATTGATACGTGCCACGCTTATATCGGGCACAAGGTCGTCTCCCACGATCGTGGCGTACCAGCCGTCGCTGGCGGTGGAGCCATGTTCAGCGGTCCAGGTCCTCTTAACCGGCACCAGCGCGTATTGTCTTGCGGGGCTGTTATCACGTTCATCTTCAACGCCCTCTCCCAGCAAAACAACATGAGTTAACTGGGGTGAACTCCAATTGTTGTAAGCATAAGTGAATAGTTCTTTCAAAGACTCGGCTGAACGTATGCCATGGTTGAATTCATCAAAAATATCCTGATAATCAACCCGGGCAACGACATGGCCGCTGGATTCCCAAATGTTCACCAAAAGGTCCGCGCCTTCGGATCTCAGGAAATCCCACCTTCCCACCATAATAACATTAGCAGCATTGCCGGGATTCTTAAGATCTGACGGGATGTTCAAGCGAAACTCTTTGGGAATCATCTTTTCGCTCTCTGCCACAGCATAATACTGCACTACATTGGAAGATACGCTATCCTGGATGGTAACCGTCCACGGCGCCGCACCATCAACGTTAAAAGGCTCGATCTGGCAACTATTGAAAATGCTGGATCCGATCTTGTAGACAGATATGTCGCTATTGCTGAAGCCGCTCACTTCAAATTGGTACAAGCCCGGCGGGCGGTTGGAAGGCTTGGAGAATTTGATTTTATCCTCATTGGTCTTGTATTCGCGCCAGTATGTTAGTTCCAGGTAATCTAGCAGCACTTGTTCGTTGTTGCCTGATAGAGTGTTACCGGAGAGGCTGATGTACATATGGTTGGTGCCGTGGTGAAAATATGAGTTTGGCGTTGGTTGCTCATTGTAAAATATTTTTTCTGTCTGTCCCACCCAGGTATGCGAATTTATCATGGCCTGGTTGATGCGAACCGTAGCCTGGTGGTCATACTCACCTGAAGGCACGCTCTGGGCGTAGGTCAGACCAAACAACGCAACCTTGGTTGTTGCGTAACGGATAGTTGTATCCTTGGGATATTGCAGTTCAAAGGGGATAATCTCCAGATTGGGTGCCTGTATCTTTTTCCAGAACCAGGTGTCCTCTTTAAAATAATCCGGATTCGCGTCTGTCCAGCAGTTACCAAGTTTGTCCAAAACCAGTTGTTGCTCAAAATGCATTGTATGCTCATAAGCGTCAGGGACAATATATTCCGAAGGGTTGGAAACGATCAATCCGCCGTTTTCCACCGCCATCCTGGCGCCATAAGTGTCCTTTAGGTAAAGCGAGTACACATTCTCGGCAGTATAATCGTCTGAGTAGCCTTCATCGCCATAATGCCTGTCGCCGAAGAACTCAAAATAATCCTGACTGTCAAAATCACCATCGGACTCACCCTCAAAGTGGATCGGGATCGAGCCGAACTGATCCCGGAGTTCCAGAAAACGTGGATCAACGGTTTCCAGATCCCAGGCCATCTCAACCTCGAGAGAATCTGTCATCAAAGCGATAAAATCTTCAAGCTGCGCGTAGGTCACTTTGTAGATTCCCTCTTTATCAACGATCAGCTGTATCTCATTGACCTGTGAAATTCCGTTTTTGGGCATTTCATAGCTATGGTCACGGGTCTTTGGCAGCCTCCAGGAGTAGGATGATGAATTGTTGAGAAAGAAGGCATCCGCAACCTGATCAACAGGATTCTCGCTCATCTGCCAGCCGCTTGTGGCTGATTTTGTTCCCAGTATCCGGACATGGATCCTGAATTGCGTGTTTACCACCAGTTCTTTGTTTAGGGCACGGTATTGGAAAGGGTATATGTGCAGTGGTGTGAAGTTGCGGTCCCCCACATAGGCGGATTCACCGCTTTGGACTATGTTTGAAGGCCAGGCCTGTGAACTGCGGTAGGCCATGGGATCCTGGTAAAATACATAATCCACTTCCTCTTTCTCCAGCATCCTTTTATAAACCGGCTTCAGGTTGATGTTTTTCAGGACGGTGCTGCTCACATTGGAAACTTGAACGGAGATATCACCATCGATCGGGATGGCAACCGCTTCACTGAAAAACCTAAGTTCTGGATATCCCTCTTCGGCATGGATTGAACCTTCGTCAGATAGAATTCTTTGCCAGGTTGCCCCGTTTATTTTCTGATGTTCGATCTGGTATTCTGGCAAGGTGAATTCCAAAACCAGTTCGTCAGACGTTTCGCTGACAACTGTTATGTCTGCCCCCAAAAAAACCAGGGGCAATAACAGCAGGAATACCAATACTGGTATCTTCATTAATTGTGCCACCTTCATAATGTGTTTTTTCGCAGCGAGATATCCCCGCGGAAATACTTCCCTTTGAATTGTACTTGGTCAATGTCCCGATAAACCTGCGAGCGTGCATCTTCCAGATTGTCTCCCAGGGCAACCAAAGAAAGAACCCTTCCGCCGGCTGTAACCAGGGAGCCGGATTCAATGCTGACCCCGCTGTAATATATCCAGCTGTTGATATCCTTGCCGATCGTTATGGGAATTCCTCTTTCATACGGGCCGGGATAGCCCTGCGAAGCCAGGACCACGCATATGCTGCTTTTATCCAGCCAGTCCAGCTTAAGTTCATCAACCCTGCCTTCAAGTATTGCCCCGCAGATCTCGGGCATCGGTGTTTTGAGTAATGGGAGCAGGGCCTGGGTTTCAGGATCCCCCAGGCGGCAGTTGAATTCCAGAACCTTGGGACCGGATGGAGTTATCATCAGCCCACAGTAAAGAAATCCCCTGTACAGGCACCCCTCCTGGCGCAAGGCATCCAGTGTGGGTTTGATGATTTGGGATTCGATCTCTCCCCGCCACTGCTCCGCAGCGGTTACCGGGCAGAAAGCCCCCATCCCTCCTGTGTTCGGGCCGGTGTCATTTTCCCCCAGTTGTTTGTGATCCTGGGAGAATAGGGTGCTTACGAAATCCACACCATCCGTTGCCGCGAAGAGCGACACTTCCCATCCCTCAAGAAATTCCTCAACCACGTAACCGCATTCCTTGCCAAAAGTATTTCCCAGGCCGTTCAAGGCTTGCAGGGCATCCTGCTCAGCGTTGGCTATCTTAACGCCTTTACCCGCGGCAAGAATGTCCGCCTTGATCACAATGGGATATTTTGTATTGTTGCGAATGTAGGTTTTTGCTTTGTCGTAGTCGCCATAGCAGTGAAACTCCGCGGTGGGTATTGAATATCTGGCCATCAATTCCTTGGCGAAGATCTTGCTCGTCTCGATCCTCGCTGCTGCCTGTGATGGCCCTACACAAGGAATGTTGTGTGCCTTCAGGATGTCAGCCAAACCATTTGCCAATGGTTGTTCCGGCCCGACGACGACCATTTCTGGCTGATGGTGAAGGCACCAAGCCAGGATCTCAGAATTGTCCATAAGCGGCGGGCAATCAAAATACCTGGCTATGCCGGCATTGCCGGGAGCCACTGAGATGTAAGCCGGCTCGATGTCTTTGGCAAAAGCGGCTGCGAGGGCATGTTCCCTTCCGCCGCCTCCAACGATGAGGATTTTCACACCATATTTCCTTGTAAATAATGGATTAAGTGCAGAATGGCAAATTCAGAAGCCTTGTGCCGGATCAGCGCCCGGTCTCCACTGAAGTTTTGCGTTAAACTCCACACTTTGGTTAAAACTGAAAATCCATAGCATACAGTTCCGACCGGTTTGTCGTCAGTTCCTCCTTCCGGACCGGCTATGCCGGTTACCGAAATGGCCGTTGAGGATTCTGTCAAGTTTTTTATTCCCTGAACCATTTCCAGGGCGCATTCCTCACTTACCGCCCCAAATTTTGAAAGCGTTTCGGGGCTGACCCCAATGCTGTGCTTAAGCTGATTGGAGTAGCTTACGACCCCACCCAAAAACACATCGGAAGCCCCGGCAAGCTCCGTGATCATCTTCTGGATCATCCCGCCCGTGCAGGATTCGGCGGCAGAAAAGGTCAATCCTTTATTACGCAGAAGATTGTGCAAAACACTGACGGGAGTATCTGCATCCCTGCCCCAAACATACTTTGAGACCAGAGAAAGACAGGATTTTACGGCTTGTTCCACAGATTCCGGGTTACTTCCATAAAAGCGCAGATCAACCCTCCCCGTTTGAGGTAACCAGGCCATGTTCACATCCTCGGGCATGCTGAGTTCGGTTAAAAGCTCTGCCAGGGCTGATTCGGAGATATTGAAGGTGTGCAGGGTGCTTTGGATGACAGCCGGGCACTCTCCGTATTTCTCCTTTAATATCTGGATCGCGTGATTCTGGAAAACATATCTCATTTCCACGGGCACGCCGGCAAAGGCAAAAAAGCAGTTGTCACCGGATTCGAAAAATAGCCCGGGAGCGGTTCCGCGCTCGTTCTTCAGTGCTTTGAACCCTTGCGGGACCAAAGCCTGGCTACGGTTGACATCCGGAGTGGGCATGTGTCTGGCGGAGAAACGCTTCTGTACCTGGGCCCAGATATTCTCATCGAAAACCAGCTCCCGGCCAAAGAACTCCGCGATCACACTCTTTGTGATGTCGTCCTGGGTGGGTCCCAATCCCCCGGTGGTGATCACGATCTCACAGGTTTCCCAGCACTCCTGCACAGCCTGAAATATCGCTTCCCTGTCATCCTTTATGGTGAGGGAAAACTCCACGGGAAAGCCCAATATGGCAAGTTCATTGGCCAGCCAGGCAAGGTTCGTGTTTACGGTCTTCCCCAGCAGGAGCTCATTGCCGATGCTGATTATGGTGCTTCTAGGCATTTCTCATTCAATAGTTTTTGGCAAAGATCACCCTTCTTTGCGAGGGTTTGCCGCAGCAGATGCAATTTCCCGCCTCTGTTTCGGCATCAAAGGGGATGCAGCGGATCGTAACTTTCAGATCATCCTTGATCTTTTCCTCGCAGGCAGTGTCCCCACACCAGTGGGAAAGGGCAAAACCGCCATGGATCTCCGACTGTTCGGAGTTTCTGGGCGTGAAATAACTGTAAAACTCCTGCTTGTCGTCAATCTTCCTCATATTCTCATTGCGGAAAGTGGCGGCTTTTTCCAGGATTTCCTTTTGCATTGATGATAAAGTATTCCGGCAGTAATGCACGATGTCCGTAACGTTCACGGACTCTTTTTCCCTGGTACCACGGTCGCGCCTTGCCACCATGACGGAATTTGAGGCCACGTCACGCGGCCCGATCTCCATCCTCAGTGGAATGCCTTTTTTGATCCAGTACCAGTTACGTTCGCCGGAGGTCAGGTCTCTGTCGTCCATTTCCGTTTGAATCCGCACATCCTCAAATTCAGTGTTTTTGAGGGAACTTTCAATGCTCTTCGCCAGAATCAGCACTTCTTCCTTCTCAGCTTCGTCCTTGTGGATCGGAATGATCGCAATGTGCGCGGGCGCAATCTTGGGAGGCAGAACCAATCCGTTGTCGTCGCTATGGGCCATGATCAAAGCCCCGATCAGCCGGGTGGAAACACCCCAGGATGTGGTCCAGGCGTATTCGAATTCCCCTTCGCGGTTCTGGAAGCGGATATTGGAGGATCTGGCGAAATTCTGGCCCAGGAAGTGCGAAGTTCCGGATTGCAGGGCTTTGCGGTCCTGCATCATTGCTTCGATGCAGTAGGTGTTCACCGCCCCGGGGAATTTCTCCCCCTCCGTCTTTTCGCCCTTGAAAACGGGTATGGCCAGGTATTCCTCGGCAAAGCGGGCGTAAACGTCCAGCATTTTCAGGGTTTCCTCCATCGCCTCTTCGCGGTTTTCGTGCACGGTGTGCCCTTCCTGCCAGAGGAATTCCGTGGTGCGCAAAAACAGCCTGGTACGCATCTCCCAGCGTACGATGTTTGCCCACTGATTTATCAGCAGAGGCAGGTCACGGTAGGAATTCACCCATTTGGCAAAGGACGCGCCGATGATCGTTTCGCTGGTGGGACGCACGATATAGGGCTCCGTGAGCTCACCGGCCAGTTGTAACCCGCCGTCCGGGCCGTGTTCCAGCCGGCTGTGGGTCACCACCGCGCATTCCTTGGCAAAGCCATCGACATGCTCGGCTTCTTTTTCAAAGTAGCTTTTCGGTATGAAAATTGGGAAATAGGCGTTGCGGTGGCCTGTTTCCTTGAACATTTTATCGAGTGTGTTGCGAATGTTTTCCCAGATCGCGTAGCCCCAGGGTTTGATCACCATGCAGCCCCGGACCTCACTGTTTTCCGCCAGATCAGCTGCTTTTATCACCTGCTGGTACCATTCGGCGTAGTTTTCTTCCCGTGTCGGCTCGATCGCCGTACGTTGTTTTTTGCTCATTATTACTCCACTGGTTTCTGGGGGAACCATTCCTCAAGTCCCATCAAATTGTCAATGATAAAGCTTGTTAAGGTGGTTCCCTATCCTGGATGGAATGGACGTTTTCAGGCCCTTTTTTTTGTTTGTCTTACACGTTTGATCTCTGTTTCGTAATAGTGGAAAACTATTTAACTCTCTGCACATCCTTCGCCTCCCAAGATCCTGAGGATCAGCCTCATTTGTGTTATTCATTCCCCGCTGATTTCCGTCTTTTACCGTCTATTTCCGCGTTCCATTCCAAGCCATGGATTCGTCCAATCAGCATCATCCTTTGAATCCGTTGGTAATATCCATATCCGGTTGATCAGGTCGATCCTGTCATCAGAGTTCAGTTTTTCCCCGGCAGATTGGAATCCGCCGCTACGTCCGTGCCTTCCGTCGGAACCGTTGGCAACCACCATCGGAGATCCAAAAGCCGAAAAAGCCTTGTGGGTTTCCGATCCTCTTCCCCAGGATTCCCTCAAAAAAAATGTCCCCTCATATATATGGAGTGGGGGAATGTCAAGCCTATTTCAGGACGGGTCACCCTGATCCGTGATTCGCTTGTCACGCGTTCACAACGCTCTCAGTAAACGCTGAACCAGCGGGAACTCAGGCGGTTGTGGCTGCGGGGCGGGTCTTTTGAATATGAGGGCGAAAACATTGATCAAAAGGGAAGATAGCCTGGATCGGAGGAAGTGATACCCAGGCTTGCAAGCTACACCCTCTGTGTACAAAGTCCTTCCCCGAACCAAAAACACGGGGAAAAGGGATACAGGAATTTAAAAAAGTCGGGAAATTGGTTGACAAAAATCCCTTTTTCTCTGCCAATGGACTGATTAAAGTACACAGAGGAAAAATGGCACGACTCTTCAGCAAGGATTATCATGATAAATCGTCATCATGGTACTTCAACCATGCTGTGATACCCTTGGAGAGGGGGGATCTGCAATATTGGAAATCCATAGACGAAACCGGCTGCTATCATATCCATTTTGTGCCAGTTCCCAGTAAAAGCGGGGTTTTCAGCCCGCAGGTGGATATAGTTTACGATCCTGAAAGCCAGCGCATTAAGAACCACCACTGTCATGAGTGCAAAGATCAGGAAAGTTGCCGCCATTACCTTTCTGTGTTGCGCTACGCCTATCAATATCTGCGAACCGATATCTTCGATATGCCTGTGGTGGAAACCTGCGACAGCAATGTCCTGCGTAGCAGCGAGAGATGGCAGCAAATATACGATGAAGCTGTGCTGGAGATTGAGGGTATCTATTCCCCGGAGAGGGACAAGGTTCGCTTTTACCACAAAAAGTATGGTCCCCTGGATATTCCGTTGCTGCTCAAATTTCAGGAGGGGATCGAACCCGAGGGGATCTCGCGCCGCCAGCGGGAGGAATACATGTCCATGCTGGAGGTTTTTCCGGATCACGAGATCTCCCTGTTCAGGTTTTTGAACAGCCATAAGGCGGCTTACAGCGGCAAGTCCCAATTCTGGTCGCTGTATAAGAAGGATTTTGCCACCGCTTTGGGATTTCTGCAGAATATGTCCGGGAAGCTGATGGTGCGGGAGACGGATGAATTTTTGAAATTCAACCTTGAGCCCTATCCACTGAGTTTGCGCATTGAGCCAGCGGGGAAAAAGAACTTTCGCGTGGTGCCGGTGATAGTGGAGGAGCTTTCCGCCGTATATCCCGGTTTTCCAACCTGGTTGTTTTTCCGGGCTGAGGTGCGGCCGGTATTCATACCCCTGTCCAATGAGATCCTGGGCAAGCTGTTCGACGGTGACCTCGTGATAAGCCCCAAGGATCTTGTCTACTGGCGCACAGTTGTCCACAAGGAGCTTCACAAGCAGGGGATATACCTTGATTTTGATACCTCGATAGATTTGCCGTTTATCGTGAGTTCCGAGCCCAAGGTCATGCTGTCGGTCAGGAAGCTGGGGGAGAACATAGTGCTGGAGGGAAATCTGAGCTATGATTCCCCCTTGCATGGCGAGGAGGCGTCCAAGCTGAAGGTGCCGCTGTCCATAGTCCATCATCAGGCTCCGCTGATCAAGTGTGATTATGAATCTGAAGGCGGCCCGGGAAACGCCTGGTTTTATCTGCCCCCGGAAATTTTCACTCGGGTCAACCGGCTTTTTGATCTGCTGCCCGAGGCTAATTTGAGCAGGATCGAAAAGCATTCCCAACTTGTTTTCGGAGGTGAGGAGACCCTGGCCAGGCTTCGGCAAAGCCTGTTCGAACTGGAAGATGAAGCCTGGGATATCGAGATCTCGCCGGAACTGAGAAGCGAATTCATCCAGAAAGTGGCGCTGCAGGTGGAGATCCGCGCCCGGCGCAGCGAGGATATCGATTGGTTCAGCTACGAGATCTCCTACCACCATAAGGATCTCAGCTTCACCCATGAGGAATTGAGCCGTTTCTTCCGTTCCAACGAGGAATTCCTGCAAACCCAGGATGGCAGGATCCTGTATATCACCAATCCGGAGGTTTTCAAAGAATCCGAACGCCTGCTGCTGAAAAGCGAGCGCGAAAAGGATAACGTCTATCGGGCCAGGTTGATCAATTTGCCTTATTACCAGCGTTACATGAAGGAAAACCCTGGTTTCCGCCTGTTCGGTGATGAATGGATGCAGGAGCTTTCGCGGGATCTTTTGCGCGGGCATCTGGAACATACTGAAGGGCTGCCGCTTTATCTGCAGACCGTTCTGCGCGGCTACCAGAAGGCCGGCTATGCCTGGATGAAGATGCTTGAACATTACAGGATGGGTGGGATCTTGGCGGATGAAATGGGGCTGGGAAAGACGATCCAGGCGCTTGCCCTGATTCTGAAATCCCCGGAGGGAAACCAGAATCTGGTGGTATGCCCCAAAACCTTACTCTACAACTGGGCCGCGGAGATCGAGAAATTCCATACCAACATTTCCTATTTGATCGTTGAGGGGCCCAAGGAAACCCGGCTTGAACTGCTGAAAAACCCCAATGTCAAGCTGTTCATCATATCCTACACGGTGGTCCTGAACGATATCGCCACCCTGCGCGAAAAAAGCTTCGACTGGGTCATACTGGACGAAGCGCAGAATATCAAGAACGTAAGCGCCAAAAGGACCTACGCCATCAAGAAGATCCCCGCCAAAAGCAGGATGGCGCTCACCGGGACCCCGGTTGAGAACAACCTCACGGAAATATGGTCGATCTACGATTTTCTCATGCCCGGATATCTGGGCAATCTCAAGCGCTTCAAACAGGATTACCTGCAAGATCCCCAAACCGGGGCGGCCAAACTCAAAAGGGCCGTGGCCCCGTTCCTCTTGCGCCGCGAAAAGAAGGACGTGCTTCTGGAACTTCCGGACAAGCAGGAACAGATATCCTGGTGCAAGATGCATCCCGTGCAGGAAAAACTCTATCTGCAGATCATCGACATGGTGCAAAAAAAGCTGCTCAACACCCCGGAAGCGGCAAACATGAATTTCGTGCACATCCTCGCGGCCCTGACCAAGCTGCGCCAGGTATGCAACCATCCCCACCTGGCAAATCCGGACATCCTGCCTGAGATCGAGGCTTCCTCCAAGCTGGAGCAACTGGTCGAACTGGTGCGGGACGCCATGGACAGCGGCCACAAGATCCTCATCTTTTCCCAGTTCGTGCAGATGCTCAAGATCATCCGCAGGGTTTTCGACTCCCTGGAGATCAATTACGCCTATATGGACGGCCGCAGCAAGAACAGGATGAAAGAGGTGCAGCGCTTTGAATCCGATCCGGAATTGAAACTTTTCCTGATCAGCCTGAAAACCGGCGGAACGGGCCTCAACCTCACTTCGGCGGATACCGTGATCCTCTATGACCCCTGGTGGAACCCCATGGTGGAAAACCAGGCCATAGACCGCACCCACCGCATCGGGCAGACCCGCAAGGTCCAAGTGTTCCGCCTCATCACCAAGGGAAGCGTGGAGGAGAAGATCATGAACCTGCAAAAGCATAAACTGCAACTGTTTGACGAGGTAGTGTCCGATTCCCAGAAGGTGCTTTCCACGCTAACGAGGGATGAGATCAGGGATCTGTTCAGCTACTAGATTTCCCTTGACAGTTATCTTAAGCGGCATGTATTGGAATTTTTAGAGAAAGAGTGTATAAAGGAGTTATGATGCTTACCATTGACTGGAAGGATAGGCTGAAAAAGGATACGATCGAATATGTGGAGCAAAAACTTCCTAAAAACGACTACGATTTTGAAATAATATACATTGCTTATCCTGAAAGGGTCAATGGTAAAATTCCTTCCCAGGTGATCGTCCACGTTGCCAAAACACTGGTGCAAAAACTGGGTAAGAACCACGAAAAATACATTCCCTTTTACAAACACCTCTGGGATAAGAAGGGTGAGAATGGCAGGATGGCCTTCATTGCCATAATGAGCAAGATCACAGGGAAAAAACCCTCAGTTTATCTCCCGCTTCTGGAAAACGCGATGAAGAGTGCCTCGCCATCGGAGCTTTCCTCACTTTTGGAGAAGGTCATGCTCCCCCTGCTGAGGAAACAGCCTGAGAAATATCTGCCCAGGGTGTACGAGTGGAGCGCTTCACCCCGGGGAACTTTGCGCGCCCAGGCCATAAATCTGCTGGTGAAGCTGATGAAAAAGGAGCCGGAACTGGGAGAGAAAATAATCCATCACTTTGTCAACCAATGGATACAGCCGCTCGGTGAGGGTGCCAATGACCACGTGATGCTGATGAAAGCAGTCGCCAAGAATGATCCCGACCTGTATTTGGATGTCTGGCGCCAACACGATCACAGCCGCGACCCCCAAAGCGCGGAGATCCTTTGCTCCTCGATCCGTTTTTACGACCCTGAAATTGAGAAGATAGTGGAAGTTTGGACGAAAAGCGGCAACGCCCGCCTGAAAAAAGCAGCCGTTTCCGCCCAACGCTTGCTCAGGAAAAAGAAAACAAAGTAAATGGATTTGAGCTTATTTGTTTCCCACGAAGGGATGGACAGGATACAGCGCCGTATACAGTATTTGATGGCAGTGGAGCGTCCGGAGGTGATCAAGGCACTGGCGATCGCCAGGGAATTCGGCGACCTGAGCGAAAACGCCGAATACAAAGCCGCCCGGGAAAGGCAGCGGGAGATCGATCATGAGATAGACCGGCTCCGTCGCCGTGCCGCCCACCTAAAGGTTGTGGATATCAGCGTGATCCCCAAGGATAAGGTTCGATTTGGTTCCATTTGCCACACGCGGGATTTTTCCTCCGGCGAAGAGGTTTGTTACCAGGTCTTGGGTGTGGAGGAACTGAAATTTTTCGACAAAGAGGGAATTCAGGCCGTATCGGTGTTATCGCCGATCGGGAAATCCCTGCTGGGTAAACAGCCGGGTGAATTTGCCCTGGTGCAGGCGCCTATGGGTGAACGAAAATTGCTAGTAATTGAAATATTATAAATAAAGGAAATCGAAATGAAAGCCAAAGAAGAAAAAAAGAAAGTACTGCTCTATGAGCGCAAGAATTTCTGGAAAGATGCCGGGCCAGCCGAGGTCAAGAATGCCATTGCCTTTTCCAAACCCTACAAAGAGTTTTTAAACCAGGCCAAGACGGAGCGGGAATCCGTTAAACTCATAGAATCGATGCTGAAGGCCGAGAAGTTCCACCCTCTGCCCTGCGGAAGGGGAAACAAACGGGTCTACTCCATTTTCCGTAACAAGACCATCGCCATAACGGTGATCGGTAAGCTTCCTCTCAGCGAAGGATTCAACATGGTGGCCTCTCATATTGACGCTCCCAGGGTGGATCTCAAGCAAAATCCCCTTTATGGTGATAAGAACAGCACCATGGCCTGCATGCGCACCCATTATTATGGCGGCATCAAGAAATACCAGTGGGTTTCCACGCCCCTGGCCTTGCATGGCATAGTGGTCAAAAATGACGGTAGCGTTCTGGACATCAGCATCGGCGAAAAGGATTCTGAACCCGTGTTCATCATTCCGGATCTGCTGCCGCATCTGGCAAAAAAAGAGCAGTACACCAAGAACATTGGCGAAGCGATCGACGCATCCAAGATGAACCTCGTTTTCAGCGGCATGCAGGACTCCGGTTCCAAGGAAAAGGAAGCTGTAAAACTTTACGCCCTCGAGCTGTTGAAAAAGAAGTACGGAATATCCGAAAAGGATTTCATCTCCGCCGAACTTCAGCTTGTGCCTGCAAGCAAGGCCAGGGACGCAGGGCTGGATTCCTCAATGGTGGTGGGCTACGGACAGGATGACCGGATCTGCGCTTACGCAGCTTTGCGCGCGCTTCTGGACAACCTTGACGCCAAGCCGGAACGCACCATGGTCATCTATTTTTCGGATAAAGAGGAGGTCGGCAGCCAGGGTAACACGGGTGCCCACTCCGTTTTCATCCAGGATTTCATTGCCTCGCTCCTGCGCCACAAAGGGGAATCAGACAGCAGTTCCAACCTCCGCAAGACCTTCATGAATTCCCAGATCCTCTCGGGTGACGTGACCGCGGCCGTGGATCCCAATTATCCCAATGTCCACGAGCATCAAAACGCGGTTCTCTTCAACCACGGGGTCGGCATTTCCAAATTCACCGGCAGTGGCGGCAAATACGGCTGCAACGACGCGAACGCGGAATTCACCGCCAAAGTGATACGCATCTTTGACGCGGCCAAGGTCTATTGGCAGATGGGTGAACTGGGCAAGGTGGATGAAGGCGGCGGGGGAACGATCGCCTACATCCTGGCCAACCTCGGCGCGGAAGTGATCGATTGCGGCACTGGCCTGATGGGAATGCATTCGCTGTATGAACTTAGCAGCAAGGCGGACCTTTATTCCACTTATGCCGGATACAAGGCATTTTTGATCTCGGAATAAACCGTTATCCAGGAGGATGCCATGAAGAAATTGTTACTGCCAGTATTATTAATAATGCTTGTTTTGGGAGCGTGCGTGAGTAACAAGAAATTCAGGCAACAGACAAAGAAAATCCAGAACCAGGAAGCCAAGCTGGATATAGTGGAGCAAGAGGTTGCCCTGAACAGTGCTTCGATCGATGAACTGATCAACCGGCTAATCAACGTTTCCGAGCAACTCCTGATTCTAACCGAGGTGCAGGGTCAGATAAACGAATCTGCTTCTGATATCAGCGACCTGGAACAGGAAATCACAACGCTGAAAAAGCAGATCGACACCTATCTGGATGGCGACACCATCACGGGAAAAGGATCTTTTGGCTCACAAGCGGATGGCCTGCAGGATTACGATGTCATGGTTGAATCCCTTGACCAACTGAGGCAGGAATCCGCCCAACACGCCACCAAATATGAACTGGGCCTGCTCGCGGGTGTTTGCGGCCAGGTGGCTGAAACGCTCAGGGATTTGACCCTGGAAGTTCAGGATATATCAGGTGAGCTTGAAGGCCAGGTCACGACGGACATGCAAATTGCACAAACCAGGCAGGCGGCTTTGCAGGATATTCTGGAAAGGTTGTCTGCCCTGGAAACAGATCTTGATACTGCCACGCGGGAACTCCAGGAAATGGATCCCGGCGCCCAGGATGATCTGGCATACCTGCGCGATCGCGTGCTGGGCGTTAATGATGGCCTTAACGATCTGACATCTGAACTGGGGCAGGTGATCAATCAGAATCAGTTGCAAGCGCAGCAGAGCCGTGACCATGCCATGAACAAAAAATACCAGCTTGCCCTGGCGGAATACTACAAACGGGATTTTGAAGAATCCATCCTTTTGTTTGAAGATTTCCTGCGCTCCTACCCTGAGGGTCCACTCAGCTCCAATGCCCAGTATTGGATCGGCGAAAACTATTATGGAGCGGAGGTTTATGCCAAGGCTCTGCGCCAGTTCCTGAAGGTGGCGGAAAATTATCCCCGGCATAAAAAGGGTTGGGACGCCCGCCTGAAAGCGGGGATCACCTATTACAGGATGGGCGAACACCAATCCGCTTACCGGGAGCTGATGAAGATCAAAAACGAATTCCCGTCTTACCCAGAGATGCACTTGGTGGATTTTTTCCTTGGGAAGGTGAGACCCTGAATGATCAGGATATCACTCCTTCTGCTCTTGCTCTGCTGCGTTCCTCTTTGCGCTGTGGCGGATCATCCGGAGGCTGAACCGGGTCTGATCAGCGCACAGATCGTTGATTTGATCGATACCGCTGACCCAGTATTGCTCGATATCCAGGCCGGTGATCTCACTTCTGAGATCGATTACAAGGTCCGCCAACTGCTTCTCGAGAAGGGGGCTGATCTGCGTGAGATGGATGCCACCGCCATGGAGGGACTTGTTAGTCCAAATGGTGAAACTGCGGATATAAATTCCCATCTCTTGGCAGCCGCCAACCTGGTGAAGATTTCCATGGAGCTGGGTGGGGTAACGATCGAGCAGAAGGGTTTCCTCACATACCGCAGCCAGCGTTATCCGCTTTACACATTTCAGATCCGGCAGATCGCCATTCCCGGATACAGCCTGAGGAAAATTGACAGCCTGAGTTTCGTGGACCGAAACCTCAAAGCCGAAAGCCAGCCTATGACCACCATCAAGTGGTTCGAGCCCGTGCTTGCCTCCACGGCGCTGGCTTCCATAATCTACCTTCTCTGGACTACTGAATGATAAGGACTTTTTGCATGAGATATTCAATCCTGATCCTGGCTCTTACGCTTTTATTGCTGGGAGCCTGCACCTCGAACCAGACCTTTTTGAATACGGACCAGAAACTTGCCAAAGCAGATGAACTTTATGAACAGGGAAAATATTCCCGCGCGGCTGAACTTTATGGTGAGGTCTATTTTGAGAGGTCCTCTGCTTATTCGGCCCATGCTTTGATGCGTCAGGGCGATTCCTATTTCAAGATCAACAAATTTGCCGATGCCCGCATCGCCTATCAGGAATTTGCCGATGTTTTCTCCAGCCATCCCGATGCAAGCAAGGCAGTTTTCCGCGCCGCCCAATGCCTCTACGAAGAGTCTTTGCCTCCGCAGTATGATCAGACGGAAACCCGCCACGCCATTGACGCCTTCAGGGAATTCATCGCAAAGTATCCCCATGACCCCCTCTACGACGAGGCGGTGGCATACATCCAGAAGGCGCAGTACAAGCTCATTGAGAAAAAATTCAAAACCGGCTACATATACTACAAGATGAAGGATTACAGCTCGGCCCTGCTCTATTTCAACGAGATAGCGGAGCTTGGGAACAATGACCGTCTGGACCGGGAGTCTCTCTATTATTCGGCTTTGATCCTCCACAAACAGGAGCTGCATGACCAGGCCCGGGATAAATATGAGGAATTGGTGAGAAAGTATCCGGGCTCCAAAGAAAGCAAAAAACTGGCCAAGTATTTTAAATGAGGGATTATGCCTTGCTCGGAGGCAGCTTTGACCCGATCCACAACGGTCATTTGCACGTCGCCCGGGAAATATTAAAATTCGGGGTTGTCCGCGCTGTTGTTTTTCTGCCCAATGCCAGGCATAAGTTCAAACATAGCAGGGTGCTGCAGGATTTTGACACCAGGTATGGATTGGTAGAATCAGCCCTTGAACCCGGTATGGAGGTTTGGGACGACGACTCCACCGGCAGCGGCTTTACTTCCGATCTTATGCAGCGCTTGTATCAGAAGCATCCCGCGCGCACTTTCTACTGGGTGATAGGTTCAGACAACCTGGCGAACCTCACCCAATGGCACAATTTTACCTGGCTGTGCAGGAATGTCCGCTTTCTGGTCATTCCACGCCCGGGTTATCCACTTGATGAAAAGATCCTGAAGAAGATACGGCGCAAAACCCTCAGGATCGTACCGAGTTCCATCTCCTCCACCCTGGTGCGCAAACGCATTGCCGAGGGAAAGCCCATCTCCGGACTGGTTCCGGGGAAGATCGAAGAACGCGTCCTTGCGCTTTACCGTCCCCTGCTGATCAAAAGTGCCCGCTAAACCCAGGCGGAAAACAACGGAAAAACCACGCTGGCTGGAACGCGTGCCCCTTTCCGCCAAACAAAGCCCGGGAGAGGAAATTGCCAATAGCATCACCCACGGAATGGGGATCGGCCTTAGCATCGCCGCGCTGGTTATCCTTGTGGTTTTTGCCGCCAGGCAGGGCGATATCTGGAAGGTCGCTTCCTTCAGCATTTACGGCACCACGCTCATAATCCTCTATCTGTCCTCAACGCTTTACCACGCCTTTCCCCAGCCCAACGTCAAACGTTTCTTCCGGATCCTGGACCACTGCTCCATATTTCTCCTTATAGCCGGGACATACACACCCGTAACAATAGGTGTCATGCGCGGCGTCTGGGGATGGACGATGTTCGGGATCATCTGGGCTCTGGCGATCGCCGGCATCAACCTCAAGATATTTGCCCTGGGCAAACTGAAGAAACTTTCCGTCATCATCTATATCCTCATGGGATGGATGGTGGTCATTGCGATCAATCCCCTGTTGGAACAAATGACCCCGGTTTTCATGACCTGGCTGGCCATCGGGGGGGCCTGCTACACTTTGGGTGTGATCTTCTACGCTTTCAAGAAAATGCCTTACCACCATGCCATCTGGCACCTTTTCGTCCTTGGGGGCAGCATCTGCCATTTCTTCGGAATGCTGAACCTCGTCGTCTGACATTCGATCCGTCCATTTCCCCAGCAATTTTCCGCTAACTTTACAATGGCTCCACGAAATGAACAAGAGCTTCAACGCCTGCTACTGGTTCAAATTCTGCCTCCTCATCACCCTGGCGAAATACGGTGGAGATCTTAGGGAGGCGGTCACGGTGGAGGCGTATGTTTCGCACACCAAGCCTGGCAAAATGTATGTGATCGCGCCCGAGATAATGGAGAGTAACCCTCATAAGTAACCAGGGTGATCAGCTCCGAGCAGTAAGCAGAAGATTGATGAAGAAGATAGTGGAAGTAAAGCATGCCGTAAATCT
>CAYRVG010000074.1:0-23257 GCA_964427765.1 uncultured Candidatus Cloacimonadota bacterium | reverse complement strand
TTGTCATGGGAGAGGATCACGGTCTTGAGCTCCGCGATGCGTTTGCCGATGGCGCGGGCGATCGTGGTCTTGCCGCTGCAGGTGCCGCCGGCGATGAGGATCAAATGTGCCTTGTAGTCAGTCATTCATGCTCCTTCTAAGTGTAACGCGGAAAAGCGCTGAAAAAAACACGGGAAAACACAGAAAAAGGATTAAAATACCATTGGAATTTTAGAAGCCGATCAGTAATGGTACTCAAAATAAGTAGAATATTTTTCGTATCATGACCCATAGGTATTACTTATGTTGGTATGTATCTTTCTCATGTATTGCGGTTTGGGACCATAGTTCAAAAGCAGGCCAACCTCAATTTTAGTGGCGGCCAGATAGTTGATCAATTGGGCCTCATGTTCGTCATTCAGGTCGGACACGCTTTTAATCTCTACAATGACGCGGTTTTCGACCAAGAGATCCGGGAAATATTCTCCCACGACCCCACCCTTATACATGACATGAATGGGTTTTTGAGCTTTTACTTCCAGGCCTGCCATCTCCAATTCCATCTTCAGCGCGTTTTCGTAGACTTTTTCCAGAAAACCAAACCCAAGGCCGTTGTAGACGGCAAAAAAACACTTTAATATCTTTCCAGTTAGATCCGAATGGAACAGTTTGTTTGTCATACTTTCATCCTTCAGAGCTCAAAGATTAGTGTTTTTCCGTTTTTTCAGCGTTTTTCCGTGTTACCATTCCTCCAGAATCTCCAGTATCTTGCGCGCCACATTGCTGCCAAATATATCCGGGCGCTCCCGCGGAACCTGAAATTCAGCGATCGCTTCCGGGAAAGAGGGCGAATCGACCGGCAGGAGCAGGTTCCAGCCGCTGGCAACGGTTTCGGTCCATTCGGTCTCGGAACGCAGGGTGACGCAGGGTTTGCCGAGGATATAGGCCTCCTTCTGGATGCCGCCGGAGTCCGTTAGCACCATCTCCGCGGCCTGCATCAGGGAAATGAAATCCAGATAGGATTGGGGCAGTATCAGGCGAATGTTCCGGAATTTCGTCCGGCCTGTTTGCTCAATGATCCTGCGGGTGCGCGGGTGGACAGGGAAAACGATTTTTAAGCCCAAACCGTCCAGGCCAGAGAGGATCTTGTGCAGGGAGGCTGGATCGTCCACATTGTAGGGACGGTGTAGGGTGAGGAGGGAAAACGCCTGGTTTTGCAGGCCCAGATCCTTCAGGATGCCGTTGGTGTCGGAAGCCAGCTCAAGCCCCATCCTCAGACTGTCTGTCATGATATCGCCCACCAAATGGCTTTTATCCTGCAGCCCTTCCCGGCGGGCGTTTTCCATGGCGGTGGCGGTGGGGCAGAGGAGGATATCCGAAACATGGTCCGCCACAACGCGGTTTATCTCTTCCGGCATGCTGCGGTTAAAGCTGCGCAGGCCGGCCTCCACGTGCGCGGTCCTCAATCCCAGTTTGGCCGAGGCCAGGGCTCCGGCCAGGGTGGTGTTGGTATCCCCGTAAACGATCACGAGATCCGGTTTATGCTCAAGCAGGGCGGATTCAACACCCTCCAGGATGATGGCGGTCTGTGGCGTCTGGCTTTTGGAGCCGGCATTGAGGTTTACATCCGGGTGGGGGATACGCATATCGCGGAAAAAAACTTCATCCATCCGGCTGTCGTAATGCTGTCCGCTGTGGATTATGATCTCCTCGTGCTTTTGCCTGATCAATCTGGAAAGCGGCGCGAGTTTGACAAATTGCGGCCGGGCTCCCACTATCTGGGCAATTTTCATATCTGCTCCTTGTCCTCTTTACTTGATGCCAAGATCGGAAAATTAAACTTTATGTCAAGTTTGCAGTTGCCTGGCACGGATTTTGCATTAATTTATTTTAAACATAGACAAATAACAATTATCCGTAAAAAGTAGCTTATAATTTATACATTATAATAAGGAGATGACAAAAACATGAGCGAATTCTTCACTCCAGAAAGAATCAATCTGATCCTGCGAGTTGTCCTGACATTGGCAATTGGAATCCCCATTTTATATCTGATCAAGAAACTTGTAAAAAAACTTGTAACCGGCAAATTGTCCATCCAAGTTGAAAGGCTTATGGTGCGGGCGGTGTTTTACGTCGGCTTTGTCATCATCATCGCCATGGTGCTCAATGAATTTGGTTTCAAAATCACAGCGCTTTTGGGAGCTGCCGGTATTGCCGGTATCGCCCTTGGTTTTGCCGCCCAAACCAGTGTATCCAATCTGATCAGCGGATTCTTCCTGATAGCCGAGAAACCCTTTGCGATCGGCGACGTTATCCAGATTGGCGAGACAATTGGCTTTGTGGTGAGCATAGATTCACTTTCCATAAAGCTAAAGACCTTTGACAATCGTTTTGTAAGGGTTCCCAACGAGAACATGATCAAAACACAAGTTACCAATATCACCCGTTTCCCCGAACGCAGGGTGAATGTTGACGTTTCCGTGGCCTACAAGGAAGATCTCACGCGCTGTGTGGCCATCCTGAAGGAGATCGCCGCGGAATCACCTCTTGCCCACCAAGAACCTCAACCCGTAACCATGATCACCGGTTTTGGTGATTCCGGGATCAACATCCTTTTTGGAGTCTGGTGCAAGACCGAAGATTACTTTACCCTCAAATCCGACCTGATCATCCGAGTTAAAGAAAGATTCGACGCCGAAAAGATAGAAATACCCTTCCCACATGTTTCCCTATATGCAGGAGAGGCATCAGGTCCGATAAAAATAGCAAATCAAGAAAGCAAGGAAGTATAAACAATGAAGAAAAAACACAAAATCAAAGCCGTCATATTTGACCTGGACGGCACCCTGCTGGATAGCTTGCAGGATATCGCCGAGAGCATGAACAAGGCCCTGGCCGAGAGCGGCTTGCCGGAGCATCCTCTTGAGGCATACAAAGATTTTGTGGGTAATGGGCTGTTTGTTTTGAGCGAGAAAGCTTTGCCGCCTTCTCAACGCAGCAAGAAAGAAGTGGAGGCGATCGCCGAAAAATTCTGGGTTCACTACGAGGAAAGCTGGTTTCTGCACACCAAGACCTATCCCGGGATCCTTTATTTGATCCAGCTTTGTGTTTCACGCAAGATCAAAGTGGCAATCCTTTCCAACAAGGTGCATTACTTCACCAAAAAGATGATCCGCCATTTCTTCCGGGGGGTGATGATCAATCAGGGCAAAAATCCATTCGGTATCTACAGCGGTGAACAGCCGGACAAGCCGGCCAAGCCCGATCCCCAGCGTGCCCTGGAATTGGCTGAAAGGCTGAAGGTACAACCTGAGAACATCGCCTTACTGGGTGATACTGAAGTTGACATCCAAACGGCGAAGAACGCTGGCATGATCCCGATCGGCGCGCTTTGGGGCTATGCTGACCGGGAGGAACTGGAAAAAGCAGGCGCGGAGTATATCTTTGAAACTCCGGCAGAATTTGCCGCCGAGCTGGAGAAGTCACCCATAATCTGATGAAGTCCTACAGAAAAGAACTGTGGTTCAACACGGACAAGCGCCGTGAATACATAAACATAACCTCCCAGGTTGAAACATGCCTGCGTGAAAGCGGCATCAAGGAAGGCCTCTGCCTCGTGAACCCGATGCACATCACGGCCTCGGTGTTTATCAACGATGATGAATCCGGGCTCCACAGCGATTTCGAGCGCTGGCTGGAGAGGCTCGCGCCGGAAAAGCCCCATTCCCAATATGCCCACAACGGTTTTGAGGATAACGCGGACGCGCACCTTAAACGCCAGGTTATGGGGCGTGAGGTGGTGGTGGCGATTTCCAACGGCAAACTTGACCTGGGAACCTGGGAACGCATCTTCTATGGAGAATATGACGGCATGCGCCGCAAGCGTGTGCTGGTGAAAATAATCGGTGAATAAATGAAAGACCCCGTGGTGACGCGGGGTCTTTTCTTAAGGGCAAACTTGTTGTAAATGAGGTTTATGCCGTCTCAGGTTGGCCCGTTCATTTGAAAAAATAGTAGATCCCGGCCTGGGGGATCCACATGACGATGTCGTTCTCCCAATTATAGGTGATGGGCAGTTCAGCGGCAAACCGGAAATGGTTGCCAATCTCAAATTCGAAGCCCGGGCCTCCTCCGACCGTCCATCTGTGTTCGATCCTGTAAGCTTCGTTTTTGCTGCCCTCAATTACATCGTAATCTGCGGAGTTTTCACCGGTTTGCTGATAATCCATGGTAAAAAACTTTTGCTGATAGTATTTATATGATCCACCTGCCATAAAATAAAGCCGTCCGTTGTTAAAGTGGTCCAGCATGTGCAGGTAATTCAATCCTATGTTTATGGCTGATTCGCGGCCTGCTTGCTCCATCGTGATCTGGTCTTCTCCTCCGAACTCCGTATCCCAATCATAATAATCATCGGCAAAATACACCTCGTTGTTACCGAAAGTGTAACCGCCGAAGGTAACCTGGTAGCCGGACTTCTGATTCATCCAGCGCATGGCATAACCGATACCGGTCGTGGTGCCCATATGGAATCCGATACCTTTGCGGGATTTTGGGACCTGGGCAAAGAGGGGCAGGCAAAAAATCACAAGCGTGATAATTACCAATATATTCCTGCTGCGCATGATTCACCTCTTGTATTGTTTTCTTCATATTACTTTATTTGGGGTTGGTGTCAAGAGATTTCTCATCTCTATTTTGAAGTATGGGCCTGGCAAACTGATCCAGATCAAGCATACGGTACAGTAGCGCGGAACTCAAGTAAACAAATCCAGCAGACCACAACACATCTGAAGCAAAATGGCCGCCCTGCGCCATGCGCGCCGTCCCCATCAGGGTGCCGAAGGCAAGGGAGAAGATGAATATCCAGGGAGTAAGGGACTTTTTTCTGCCACGGATAACGAAATAGAGGGCGAAAAAGTAGAATCCCATTGAGGCGTGCCCGCTGGGAAAGGAATTCCCCGGACTGCGTTCGTCATATTCCAAAGGCTGTTCAAACTCGTATTTCCCCGTGAATTCCAGGATGTTCCTGGGCCTGGGACGCCCCCAGTGTTCCTTGAAAATGGCATTCACCAGAAGGCCAGGCGCGAGGATCATCACCATAGCCAGAAATAACCCGGATCTGCGCCATCTGGCCAGATTACGCGTGAAGAAACTCAAGATGAAAACCGTCAGCCCTCCAATGGCAGTGACGAGAGCGGGCAGAGTGCCGTAGTTATAAAGGAAATTGCACAGCGGATCTTCCCGGCCAAGCCAGATGCCAGATCTGAAAAAATATTCCTGCATCCGCAGGTCCAGGCCATATATACGGATAAGCCAGGTGCCAATGGCCAGGATCAGGATGGGTATCAAAAAATCCAGGAGACAAACCAGACGGCGGCCCCTGCGGGCCGCCGTATTGGTATTATCTACTATAACTACGGGATTGGGATAAGTTTGAAGCATTATCCCCATTCACCTGTTATTCGGTTTTATCTTTGGGAGTCTCTTCTTCTGAGGGTTCTTCCCCGGCTTCAGGCTCAACCGTTTCTTCAACGCCGGTCTTTTCCTCGGCTTCCTCAGTTTCTTCCTCAATGCCCTGGGTTTCTTTTTCCTCAGGTTCTTCGGGGATTTCTTCCGGGGTCTCGGGTTCGACAGTCTCTCCCGTTAGGTTATCTTCTTCAGTTTTTTCAGGTTCTTCCGGAGTTTTTTCCTCTGAGGGTTCTTCCGATGTCTCAGTCTCAACTGTTTCTTCTTCGCCGGTCTTTTCTTCGGTTTCCTCACGTTCTTCAGGAGTTTCTTCCGAAGTTTCAGGGGCTGCGGCTTCTTCTTTTACAGCCTCATCTTCGGTTTCTCCAGATGTTTCCTGGCTTTCGGATGCATCTTTAACCTCAGTTTCAGCAGCAGGTTCCCCTTCATCTTCAGTTTGCTGGGATTCCTCCTGTTCTTCAGGGACAACTTCAGGAGCGGGCTCTTCAGTTTTTTGGGGCCCCGGAGTTTCCACTGGAACTTCCACAACCTCAGGTTCGCCAGTTTCTTCTTCGGGAGAAGGAACTTCAACGGGTTCCTTGGTTTCACGAGTTTCTTCCGGAGAGGTTTCCGAAGCTTGTTCAACTTCAGCCTTGGCGGCCTCAGCCTCTTTCGCGGCGGCCTCGGCTTCTGCCTTGGCCTGACGCTCTTTCTCGCGTTTGATCCGTTCTTCCCTCTTCTTCTGCAAGCGAGCCAGGCGGTCACGCATATACTGCTCGTGAATGGCGATGTATTCTTCCTGCAGCTTTGGATCGCGGGAGAAGAAGAAAGCTTTCACGGAGAGTATCAGGCGGCGGTTCTCCATATCCAGTTCGATCACCTTGAGCGGAAGTTCTTCACCAACGTGGAAAGCGTCCTCGGAATGCTCAAGTTTGGGGATTGCCAGATGTGATATGGGTATGAATCCTTCAACCGTATCCTCTCCGGCAACCACGTCCACCAGCACTCCCTTGGGAATGAGCTTACTGATCTTTCCCTTGACCTCCGTATTGATGGGCAGGGCTGTGTCCAGATGCTCCCAAGGATCGGGGGTGAGCTGTTTTACACCCAGCGCGATGCGATGCAGGGCACGGTCGATCGAGAGGATGACAGCTTCAACTTCCTGACCCTTGCGGAATACTTCGCGCGGGTGGTAGATGCGTTTGGTCCAGCTGATATCCGAGATATGGATCAGGCCATCGATACCGTCCTCTATCTCCATGAAAGCGCCAAAAGCGGTAATGCTTTTTATCGGACGTGTGATGACGCTTCCCACGGGGAAATGGTCTTCAATATAGAGCCAGGGATTGGGATCCATCTGCTTCATGCCCAGGGAGATGCGCCTGTTCTCCTTGTCCAGGTCCAGGACGATGGCGTTCACAACATCACCCACCTTGACGATCTTGCGGGCGTCGGTTATCTTTTTGGTCCAGGACATCTCAGATATGTGCACCAGGCCTTCCACACCCGGTTCAAGTTCCACGAAAGCGCCGAAGGATTTGACGCTGACCACCTTTCCGGTTACGCGTACACCTTCGGGGTATTTTATCTCGACATTTTCCCAAGGATGTGGCACAAGCTGTTTCAAGCCCAGGGAGATCTTGTTTGTTTCCCTATCGAAACGGATGACCTTGACCTTCACTTTATCGCCAATGCTGAGCATGTCGCTGGGATGGTCGATCTTGCCCCAGGACATGTCCGTAAGGTGCAAAAGTCCGTCAATTCCGCCCAGATCGATAAAGGCGCCATAATGGGTTATATTTTTAACCTCTCCGTCAATTTCGGAATCCACTTCGATCTTGGAAAGCAGTTCCTGGCGTTTTTGATCCGCCTCTTCTTCCAAAACCCATTTGCGGGAGAGGATTATATTACGGTGTTCCTCATCAAGGTTCATCACCTTGAAGTTCATCTCTTTACCGATAAATTGGTCAAGATTGGGGATGGGTTTCAGGGACATATGCGAGCCGGGCAGGAATGCTTCAATGCCCAGAACGTTTACGATCATGCCTCCCTTGACGCGGCGACGGATCGTCCCGGGGAGGATGGTGCCATCGATATGGGCCTGTTTGATGATCTCAATATTCTTGATAAAGTCCGCTTTCCTTTTGGAAAGTGAGAGCCGGCCTTCACCATTATCCAGGCCGTTGATATAAACCATGATCTTGGAATTGATCTCAGGCATGCCTGAATATTCGAATTCATGGAGGGGGATGACGCCGTCGGATTTGAAGCCAATATCCACGACCACGTCCTTTTCGTTGACGTCAACCACGGTGCCTTCTTTGATGTCGCCCTTGTGGAAGCTGGTTCCATGCTCATCTATCAAATTCAGAAGTTCCTGGTCCAGATGCGCTTCCCTGGGATTTGGCGCGGGTTCTTCCTGCGCGGTCTGCTGCAATTGAATTTCTGCCAGGTCTTCTTTCTCAACGGTGGGTTCTGGTTCAGGTTCTTCAGAAACTTGTGTTTCCTCTTCCTGAAGCTCGGTTTCTTCTTTGGGCAGCTCAGGGGCAGGCTCTTCCCCGGGTCCTGTATCTTCTTCTTCAGAAGTTACGTTATCGTGGGTGGCTTTCTCATCGCTGCCTTCGGGAACGTGCTCCTCACCGGGGGATTCGTCCTCTTCCGATTTTGGGCTTTCGGTTTCAGGAGTGGGTTCCTCCATGATGGTTGGTTCGGTGGCTTCTTCCACCGCGGATTCAGGCTGTTCCGGTGATTCCGGAGTATCCTGAATTTCTTCAGTTACTGTCGATTCCTCGGTTTTTGTTTCCGCATCGAGCTCATTTGCATCAACTTTTGGTTTTGACATCTCGCCTTCACCTTCCTTCAGGATCTCATCCTTCAGGCCGGTTGGGGCTTTGTTTTCATCATGTTTCGACATGATTCCTCCTTGAACAGGGGAATATCCTCAATTTGCCTTGCTGTGCCGGCTTCCCCTTTGATTTTTTTGATTTTATTGAAAACTTTTATGATGGCTTCGGCGGGAGTGGACGCCCCGGCGGCCAGGCCTATGCTTTGAGCGGCCGAGAGCATTGCTGGATCAATCTCCGCCTCGGTTTCGATGTGCACGCTTTTGGTCTGGCTACTGCACAGTTGCTGCAGCATGCGCGTGTTGGAGCTGTTCCTGCCGCCGATTACGAACATCAATTCAGATATTCCTGCCAGCGCGAGAGCTGATTCCTGACGCAGGGTCGTGGCGGAGCAGATCGTATTGAACACCGTCAGCTCCAGGACACGGGGCAGGGCGTGGCAAACCAGATCCTGCAGGTTGCTCAGTTTTTGGGTTGTCTGGCTGATAAGGAATAACTTTTTCCAATTTTGCACAGGCAATTCACCTTGAGGTGGAACCACTTGGGTGAACTTTCCCCCGTAAGATAACATACCCCGCACTTCGGGGTGTGCGGGATCCCCCATGATCAAAATGTGTTCCTGAGAGTTTGAAGCCACCAGTTCCTGTGCTCTTTTCACATAGGGACAGGTGGCGTCAATGATCTTGTTTTCAGAATCCCGGAGGGTTTGAAACTCGTTTTTGGATATGCCGTGCGAGCGGATGACCACGGTTTTGTTGCGGATGTCACGGAGGTTTTCACACACTTCTATTCCCTGCCGGGCAAGTTCATTCACAACCTGCGGATTGTGGATCAACTCTCCCATGGTGCAGACATCACCATCCTCGTTCTTGGCGTCCAGGGCCATCTGAACAGCGCGACGAACGCCAAAGCAGAATCCGGAATGTTCAGCCAGCAGGATCTTCATAATTCTCCCATCCTGGTTTTTACGATCTTGTACAGGGCCTCCACCTGCTCTTCCACACTCATTTCGCTGGTATCGATCTCGACCGCGTCACTGGCTTTGGAAAGGGGAGCCAGATCACGGGCCTTGTCGTTGCGGTCTCGCTCCGCCAAATCCCGCATAACGCTTTCCAGATCAACGCTTACGCCCTTCTTTTCCAGCTCGAGCCAACGCCGCCTGGCCCGGACTTCCAAAGAGGCGGTGAGGTAAAATTTGATGTCGGCAGAGGGGAAAACAAAAGTGCCGATGTCACGTCCGTCCAGGATCACTCCACCCTTGGCTCCAAGCTGGCGCTGGAGCTCCACCATTTTGTAACGCACGCTTGGAAGGGCGGAGATATCCGAAGCAAGACGCGAGATTTCATTTGCTCTGATCGCCTGGGAAACATCCTCGCCATCGAGGTGGATGACGTTTTCATCTGTTGTCATTTTAATGCTTATATCCAGATCATTTAGCATGGAACTGATGGATTGTTCATCACGCAGGTCTATCCCGCTACGTTTGGCTTTTAACGCGCAAGCCCTGTACATCGAACCCGTATCCAGATAGACGTAACCCAGTTCTTGGGCCAATTGGCGCGCGGTTGTGCTTTTGCCCGAGGCAGCGGGGCCGTCGATCGCGATTATCAGTCTCTTATCCATACTATTATTACCTAGTTTACCACGTTCTGGAGCCCCATATTTGCGTCAATTCTTTTTTTCCATATCCCCATGGAATTGAAGTGATAACATTTGACAGGCTTTGGAGTGGCAGCACAGAGTTTTTTGCGCTACTTGGCCCCTGGCATGGCTCACAAGAATGCACGCCGGGATAACATGGATTGCTGGAGCAATGTGATGTAGCATTTGCCAGCTATGAGGATAAGTTTAAGGGTGGTAAAATCTGGGTGGGTTATTCGGCTTTCAATTCGCGGGTCATGAGGTCGATGATGGCCTGGCGTGGGTCCTTCTCTTCGTAAAGGATCTTGTAAACCTGTGTAACGATGGGCATCTCGATTTCCTTTTGCAGAGCAAGCCGGTAAACCGACCGGGTTGTTACGGCGCCTTCGGCCACCATCTCCATTTCTGCGATGACGTCCTGAAGTTTCCTTCCGGAGCCGATCTCAAAGCCCACATAACGGTTGCGGCTGTGTTTTGAGGTGGCGGTGGTGATCAGGTCGCCGATTCCGGAGAGGCCCAAAAATGTATCTTCCCTGGCCCCGCAGGCTACACCCAGCCTTTGGATCTCCACCAGCCCCCGGGTCAGCAGGGCTCCGATCGTGTTATCGCCGAAGCCAAGGCCCGCGATCATTCCTGCGGCTATCGCGATAATGTTTTTGACCGCGCCTCCGAATTCAACCCCGATCAGGTCTGTGGTCCTATACACCCGGAAATATTCATTGCTGAAAGCTTGCTGGATCTTCAGGAGCAGGGAGTCTTCCTTTCCTGCCACCACCACCGTGGTCGGTATCCTGCGGGCCACTTCCTCCGCGTGACTGGGCCCGGAGAGAGCGCAGATCAATTTATGAGTGGGGGCCGGCAGGATCTGGTTCAGGACCTCGCTCATGGTCAGAAGCGAGGGTTCCTCGATCCCCTTGGCAACGTTGACCACAGCCATAAGTTGGGGTCCCAGCCAGATGCCATCCCACGCGGCGGCCCCAATGGATTTGAGTGTGGAACGCAAAAACTGGCAGGGTGTGGAAAGTATCACTACCTCAGGTTTAAAATCAGATATATCGTCAAAACTGCCGGTGAAACCTATATCAACCGGGAGCTGGATGGAAGGCAGGAGGGAAGGATTGGAATGAGTTTCCCTGAGGGTTTTTAGATAGCGGGAGTTGAATTCCCAAACCAGAACGCTGTGTTGATTTTCAGAAAGCAGTTTGGCGAGGGCCAGGCCCCATCCGCCCCCTCCTATGACTGACACGCGCATAGCTTGTTTTTGCCGGATCAAATCTCGGGTTTGTTTTTCAGATGCCTGAGGAGATCAAGATCGTCATCATCGTCATAATCGAGATCGAAATCGTCCTCAGATGTCGGTTCCGCCATCCAGTCAGGGCAAAAGAGCAGATCTTCCTCAAAGTCATATCCATCAACGTTCTCAAGACCAAATTTATCCAATACCTCAGCTTCCCAGATGGCGTAATAGGCGGTACCGTCTGAAACAGCCCAGACCAAGACGGGATTCTTGTAGTGGCGGAGTTCTATCTTGTGGTTTTCGGAAAGATCGAGAAACTCCTTGATCTTTCTGGTATCGCTTTCTTTTCTGAATTCCATGTTGACCACCTAAAACTTATATTTAACCGTGGCGGAGAACCTGTTTTCACTGTATTCTCTCAAGCGCCTTACCGCTGCCACAGGTGACTCTACATTCCTGAATGTGTGAGAGTAGTCAAGTTTTAAATTCCAGTGGTCGTCAATTTCGAAATTAAAGGCGGCGTCCGTGCCATAGATATCATAGACCCTGCCTCCATACCAGTCGTCGCCGGATTGGAAGAACCTTTCCTCAAAAGTCATGCCGAAAGAGGGGTAAAAAGTGACCCCATCGGGCTTTTTTTCCGAAAGGGGCATGCTCTTCATGCGTATGCTCCCGCCGTAAACGTTGCTTTCATAGCTGGCGTCCTCGGCATCGTGATTGTGGTTGTCCAGAACGCGGTAATGATAGCTGCCGGAAAGGCTGAAGGAGGGAAACCAATAGCGTAATTCGAGCCCGGTCGTGATCCCGTCACTGTCATACTCGGTCCAGTACTGGTTGTAATAATATTGCTCATAACGCCCGTGCAGCCTGATATTGGCGTGTTTGATGGGTTTTAGGTTCAGGTCACCCCGCCAGAGATTCTTCTCATAGCTGTATTTCACCAGCTCTCCGCTACCGTCTGAATCAATGTAGCTGCGGATATATATATTGGGATAATAGCCGTACAGGGCGGTAAAATTCCAGTAGTAACGGTCCACCCTGAACCGGAGCAGGGCATCCTGGCGTTTTTTATCCGGGTTGGAAACATTTTGGGAGATCCTGCCGGTTACTGAGGGTGTGAACTTCCACCATTTATGGTGAATGGGATAGGCCAGGTCAAATCTGGCTGTCAGGCCCAGATCGTCAGTTGTGTCCACATATTCCAGGTTGGGGTGATGTTCACCGAATCTTTCAAAGTCATATTCGGAGATCTGGAAAACATTGTCCGAATATGTGCTTTGCAGGGAAATTCCGATATCCATCTGCGCTTCAAGGGAGGATAAGCCGGCAACAAAAAACAGGATCAGGGACATGATTATGGGCACGATATTCCGGGTGGGGCGCTGAACTGGTTTCTTGCTCTTCTTCTCCTCGCTTTCCTGGTCGGCGGAGGGTTTTTTTGGTTCTCCGCGGGGCTTCACTTCTTCAGCGCTGAGTGAGAGTTTCTGGTTTTCAATATCAGACATGCCTTATCCTCATTTGGAACTCAGGACCAGAGGGCGTCCGAAGAAAAGGTGGTCGCTTTTGGCACGCAGCTCATAATTCGCGCTGCCATCGTTTTCAGGAAGAACGATCTTCTTCCCAACACTCAGGTATTTTATTCCAACCGCTTCATATTTGGTTGTGCGTTTGAGCGAGAATTCATAAGTTTCAACGAGTTTTCCGTCCTGGTATAGTTCAAAGACAGGAACTGAACGGTCCAGGAGCCGGGCACGCACGTAAACGATCCCGTTCCTGGCGTTGTTGAGGGTAAATTTGAGGCTTTGGGAGGGATTGAACACATGATAATCGCTATCCGTGCTGTTGTGGCTGATGATCATCACACCACCATGAGCCTTTAACTGCAGGTTGGGAAGTTTTTGGACATTTTGCTTGGGAGGCGTGGCAACGCTATAAAAAGGGCGGAAATAGATGCTGCGCTGATAACAGAGGACCTCAATGGATTTGATGCTTTCGGGTATGGTGATATCCACAGGCTTATAGATGTAGAATCCGTTCAGGCGTTCCTTAAGCTCGAGATCATAGGTGGTCTCTTCATCTTCCATGATGATGATGACCCGGGGTTTGCGTAGTTCCTCGATCGCGAAGGAACGCAATTCGATCTCGGAGATCCCATCCACATTGAGTGTCATGGATTTTTCGGGTTTGGACCGGTAATACCAGTAATTCCCATCTTCATTCTTGAGGATCCTCCGGTTGCCCGGATTTTCGAAATCGAGGAATTTGATCTTCGCGGAAAGTCCGGCCAGGATCAAGGCCAGGGCAAGGATCATTATGACGCGTTTGAACATTTATACTCCAAAAATATTATAATTCTTCGTCTGGATCGACTATGTTGGCCATGAAATGCCTGTCCCGGCGGTCAAGGATAATCACAGCAATTATGGCCGCCACAAGGAGGATAAGGCAGATCACAGCGATCGTGACGTTATGTTTTTTCATACTGAAGACAGGTCCAACACCAGGTTCGGCCATTTCGCCGGTTCCGAATTCCAGACCGTAACTTTTTACCCAGCGTTGAACGTGCTGCATACTGAACACAGGGATATTCTTTTTGGCCATGACCATCATGATCCCTTCGGGGACAAATTCTTCTTCCGCCAGCTTCGTGTTGAAACCTTCCAGGATCTGATTGGCGTTGGGTTCGCTGCCGACATTGGCAAGTCCTCCGCCGATGTTTACGAACAGCTTGTAGCGTTTTCCTTCGGGGAGAAGCTGGTCATAAACGATTTCGCGGGCCTTAACATTCTCCTGGAGAGTGGAGCCTAACAGCGGATCCACGTCGTTACGCCGCATTGCGTCCAGCAGAGCTGATATGCCTGTGTCCGAAAGACCTATCCCCAGGTCATCCTTGCCTCCCAGTGAGGCGTAGTCGCAGCCAAAGTCGATCATCCCCTTATCTTTGAGGATCGCCTCCATATCCAGCCAGGTATATTCCTCCCGGTTGGCGCCATAGGAGGCCGAAGAAAGAGCCACAATTATCGTGGGTTTGAGCTTCATCACCTGGATTGCTGCATAGAGGGCAAGATTGACGGCGGGATTGGATCCCGTGGTCCCGATAGCGATATGATCGCCAGCGGTAAGATTGGCCTTGTTAAATTCCTCAACAAACACAGCCGCGAGGTTTGGATTCAGGGCAGATTGTTTCACAGAAAGCAGACCCCTGTCAGTGGTTATGGTGGTTCGGGCGCTGCCGATCAAGCCTGTTTCAAGGGGGTCATTGATTCTGTCAAAGGGGATTCCCAGGCGTTCCTGTTCGGTTTTGAGGGTATCCATGAAAGCCTTCATCAAGTTGGCCGCTTCCACCTTCTGTTCGTAATTATCGGATTCTATGGTGACATAGCTGCTACCGGCCACCAAAAACAGGATTATGGCAAAAACAAGCAACAGGCCTAGAGAAAGATTGGATTTTAGCGCTGGGCGATACATATCAGACCTCCCCCTTGAAAACTACCATCAGGATGAGCCGCACGAGAATTGCCGCGACACCCATTGAAGACAGGGTTTTGATAAATCCCTGACGCTCAAACCAGTTGGCGATAAGGCCGGGTATGATGTAGCCGATGGATTGCATCTGATAAGTATAGACCGTAAAATTCTCAACAACCATCAAGCGTGTTGCCCAGCCTAGTATAAAACCCACCAATATGCTCAAAACCATGCGCCGTTTTCCGTAAATCAGGGTGAACTGGCTGACCACGCGGATTATGGCCCAGGTTAAAAGGCTGACCACCAGGGTGCCCAGGATCTGCATTGGCTTGTCCAGGTACAACGCGATGTACCCCGGGACCACTATACCGCCTGCGGAAGCACCCAAAAGCTCGCTGAAGATCAAACTAATGATCACACCCAAGCCGACTGCCGCCTGAATTACTGTTTCAACCACTTTAGTTCCTCATTTTGTTTTCTTGCCTTATGTTTGAAATGCGCCACGATTTGGGCGCCATACCAGACCTTTCCCGCCATATTGCCGATTCCCAGGATGTGCGACTCGCTATCTGTGAGTTCCAGTGCTTTTTGATAGATAATTTCCGGCAGGACCTCACCCAAGGTGATGATCTTGTCCCTGGGAATCCCGATGTGCAAGGCGTAGGCCTCGACCTTTTCCGGCACTTCCCCGGTTAGCAGCAGATAGGAAAAATCCAGTTCCCTGACCCTGTCCAGAAGCTGTTGCGAACGGTACATCCGGTCGCCCCTGCTGTTCAGCATGATGATCTTTTCTTCCTTCCCCAGCGGATTGGTAATCATGTTCATTACACGCACGGTGGATTTTGGATCGTTGGCGGCAAAGATGTTGTAAAAGTGCATAACTTTGTGACCGTCATGGATCACATACTTCCGCAGAGCGCCGGGATCAGGATGGGCGGATTGCATCCCCCGCAAAGCAACGTCCCTGCTGACGCCGGCTTCGGCACAGACGGCCAGGGCCAGCTGGACGTTCTCCGCGTGCTCAATATAACGAAAATGCGCCATCTCTTCCGGTGTCACGTCCATGGGGCGTATCCGGTGGATCTTGCAGTGCCTGTGCCTGGCAACTTTCTTCAGCAGCCCAAAGTGTTCATTCTCTGCAGTGTAACAGACTCCGTCCTGTGGGATGGTATTGCTTAGGGACATTGTCACACTCTGTTCCGTGGAACCCATTAGATCCGTGTGATCTGCCCGGCAATTTGTGATGACGCTGATCGTGCTGCGCACAAACTTGCGTTCCGTAACCCATTGATACACGGGATTGACAGCCATACACTCGATCACCACGGCATCGGGTTTCTCCGTTACGGCATGGCGGAAGATATACTTCTGCTCTATGATATTCGCTCCCATCAAGCGAATAATCGCCGCTTCGCGACCATCCGGAAGCACGACCCGGGGCAGAGTGCCAGTGATCTTGGCAACGGTTCTGATATTGCCAGCTCTCAGGCCAGCCGCGATCAGGCGCGTCACGCTGGATTTGCCACGTGTTCCGTTAACGTGTATCCTTATTGGTATTGACTTTACATTGCGAGTGTGCCACCAGTATTCGTGCGTCCAATACGCGATCAGGAGCAGCGTCGCAAGAATAAGAACTGTCATTCATTCCTCTATTCAGGGTCGTTTGCTGACCAAAAAACTACTGCTTTGCCATTTTTTTATGGCAATAATACTAATGCAATATCCATTCCATCCCAATATTTTTAATCTATGCTCTTCCGTGCTTATCAGGCGCGCTTTTTCAATGATATTGATTGACAAAAGCTTGAGATTTTGGATAGTGGAGGATAATAATCTGTATTAAAAGGAACGCAGGATGAATCAAGCCAGAATTTCTCCACCGGATTGCAACCTGCAAAAGAAGGGCGGATACGTGGTCTACTGGATGCAGCAGACACAGCGCGTGGACGCAAACCATGCGCTCAATGAGGCTCTGCGCGCAGCAAATGCAGCCGGCAAGCCTCTTTGCGCAATATTTGTCTTGAATGATAGGATCCCCGAAGCCAATATGCGCCATTTTCGATTCATGCTGGAAGGATTGACAAAGACCGCGCAAAAACTTCATGAACATGGGATCCGCTTGCATCTCTTTGCGGGAGATCCCGTACAGATGATACCCCGGATAACCTCAGGCAGAGCTTTGGTTGTGGCGGACCGGGGTTACTTGCACTGGCAAAGGGAATGGCGACGGGCACTGAAAGAAGAACTGCCCACAGGCATGATATGTGAGGTGGAAAGCGATGTGATCGTGCCGGTGGAAACAGCTTCTGCCAAGGAGGAATATTCAGCAGCCACCCTCAGGAGGAAGATCCTGCGGCATTTGACGGATTTCCTTGAACCAGAACCCCTCCCGGCTTACGAGTTAAAGAAACCCGCGCCGCTTGAAACACCGCGGGGTATCCCCCATCTTCTTTTCAAGCCGGGCATGAAAGGAAAAGAGTTCATTGCCTTTGCCAGGGAAAATCTGGATATTGATTCGGGAGTGTCACCCACAGAATTTTTCAAGGGCGGATATGATGAAGCCAGAGAGCATCTGGACCTCTTTTTGGAAAAGCGCCTTCACCTTTATGCGGAAAAGAGAAATGAGCCCTCGCTGGATATCCAAAGCGATCTCAGCCCGTATCTGCATTTTGGCCAGATCTCAGCTTTGGAGATCGCCCTCAAAGTACTCGATTATGCCGGGATCCCAGCCTATGATGCGGCAGGCCTGATCCAGGACAAAAGCAACCTCGATCCCCTCCAGGCCGGAGTGGCCTCCTTTCTGGAGGAACTCATCATCCGGCGTGAACTAAGCTGCAATTTCTGTTTCTACAACGAGGAATATGACAATTTCAAGTGCGTCCCTCTCTGGGCCAGAAAGACCCTGAACGATCACCTGCACGACGCACGGCCATATGATTACTCTTTGGAGGAGCTGGAAACAGGCCAGACGGATGATCCTTTTTGGAACGCCGCCCAGCAGGAGATGCTCAAGACGGGGAAGATGCACAACTACATGCGCATGTACTGGGGGAAAAAGCTGATCGAATGGATCCCCGAGCCCGAAACCGCCTTTGGCCTGATGCTATACCTGAACAACAAATACCAGCTGGACGGGCGGGATCCCAATTCCTACGCGGGAGTGGCCTGGTGTTTTGGCAAGCACGACCGTCCCTGGCAGGAAAGGGATATCTTCGGCAAGGTGCGTTACATGAACGCCAACGGGCTCAAGCGTAAGTTCGACATGCCGGGCTATCTGGAAAAGGTCCGCGGACTCTGAGCTTTCTTTCTCTCTGGATCAAGCCAGGGATAGGAAGAGCATAAGGAAAGCTTCAGCCATTTTCGGCTTTTGGGTTGCTGGTGGTGTGGCTGATCCCTGTTTGAAGAAGAAAGGGGGACGCGGGGCCTGGCTGCCTGGGCTGTTTTCTCCTGGAGGAAGGAGATGAGGATCCTGCGGATCCTTTTGGTGACGACCACCAGGAAGAGGGTGAAAGCGATCATCAAAGTGGAGAGGGAGCTTATGGTGGTGATCGTGCCCCGGCGGATCGTGCCCTCCAAGTAGATGAGCAGGGTTTTGCGAACTTTTTCTTTAGCCCGGGCTGTGTAATGGGCCACCGGAAATCCCAGCAGCAGACACAGCACCGTTGTGATGCAGGCCATTGCGGGGAATCTCAAAACCGGCGATCATACGCAGGAGTGTCATATTGCCGCAGCCACTTGGTCCTAAGAATGAATAAATCTCACCGAAGGGAATGGATATATTGATGTCGTCAACGGCAAGGAAGCCGTTGAAATCATTGCTCAGGTTTCTATGCGTATCTCATCCAATCTGCCGCTGTCTCCTCTCTATTTGATTCTGGCGATCTTGATCGACGCCAATGTTCCGGAAGTGTCTGCAATCCGTAAAAAATAAACTCCGTTGGCGGTCTCAGATCCTTTGTTGTCCCATCCGTTCCATGTAAACTCATGCGTTCCCTTGGTCAACTTTTTTGTGTCCAGCAGAGTTTTCACCACCTGTCCCCTGGTGTTGAAGATCGTAATGCTGGCATTGGCATGAGTTGAAGCGGTCTTGACATGGATCTTGCTGTAATTTGAGAACGGATTCGGATTGGCTGAGGCTGTCACCTGGACAGGGGGCAGATGATTGTCACTGGCAGCGGAGACGTCCGCGTTGGCAAAGAGTTTGAAGTCGTCAATATAAACGCCGTCTGAGGATCCCCAGTTGCTTGTGTAAAGCCGGAACCTGATGTGGAGATCCTGGTCGGCATAGCTGTTCAGGTTGTAAGATTTTTCCGTCCAGTCGCTGGTACCTTCGTAGCAATCGATCACAGCCCAGGAACTTGCATCGGAGGAACATTCCAGGATCAGGTTGTCGCCGTCCAGGGCAAGTGATGTTTTGAGCATGAATTTCAGGTTAACGTTGTCAATATTCTGCAGGTTCAAAGGATCCGTGAGGCGGCAGGTGCTGTTTGAGTTGTTCTGATAATTGCTGGTGGGGCTGTCCGCCAGGCTGTAGGAGCCTGAATAGGATTCGATTTCAGATCTGCCCCAGCTGCCGGAAGTTGTCCAATTGGAAAGGCTCATCTCAAAATCCTCAAGGATCATGGGCTGGCTTGTAATACGCAGGGTTATCGTGCCTGAGGATATATGCCGCATGATGCTCAGGGTCTCGTAGCCGGGCTTGGATACAACGAGTTGATAAGTTCCCGGATAAAAATCCCAAATTGTAACATTGCCCTGTGGTCCGGAGGTATAAACGGTATCCGGGATGTCTTCAATGATCAGGGTCGCTCCGGAAAGGGGCTCAAAATAATCACCCTGGATCTGGATGCTTAGTTCGTAGGGCTGGCTGGGAGTCAGACAAACGTCTTCGATGGTCGGTGCAATGGGATTTATAACCACAATGCGTACTTCTGTTTCATATCCGGGGCAGATGTAAGAGACGCTGTATTCCCCGGCAGGCAGCAGATAATAATAAGCGCCAAACAGAGAATCCGACCTCACTGGGGCTCTATAGAGGGCATGGTTGTCAAATCCCTCAATATAGATCCTGGCTTCCAAAGGATCACCGGTCTGTGAATCGGTAACGTGGCCCCGCAGGATCTTTTTGTCCTTCCTTTGCATCATGGCCAGGGCGGCATTTACCTGGTGCTGTACGATCGTTGGCACGGCGGCGTAGGGAGGTATGAATTCATCAGCCATTTCGATGGTGTAGGGAAAAGCACCGGTTTGGGAGTAAGACCAATCGTCCAGGCTGCCGCTGACGGGATAGAGTCCCCAGGAAGGGCCGGGAGTGTAATTCCCGACGCCAGACATCGAGGGAAGCAGATCTGCCATTTCATTTGCCAGAGCTTGTAACTCAGTTCCGTCCGGCGCGACGATACCATTCACATATCCGTAGGGGTATAGCACTAGTTCGCCGTATGTGTGGTAGCCTATTCCGGCCAGAAACCTCCGGGACAGGATAAGGTCTCGCAGGATCTGGGTCTCAGGTTCGGAGAAGGGCTCGGGGCCATGATAGGTAGCTTCGAACATGTCATCTGTCGAGCTGGTATAACCCCAATAATAAGCGTAATTACGGTTCAGGTCCACTCCGTCGTAACCAGAGCCATAGTAATTATGGTCGAAAGATTGATTGTTGTTGTTGTCCCGGATATTTTTGCGCCACCAGACATCGGTCTCCTCGATCACGATCTTGTGTCCGTCCGGATTGAGTAAGGGTACGATCCAGATCTCGCTGTCATCCAGGATTCCCGTTACCACGGGGTCTGTTCCATAATTCTCCAGAAGATGGATGAGGATTCCCATGCAAACTTCAGTGGATAAGGGTTCGCGCGCGTGGTGTTCGCCCACGAAGTAAAAAGCGGGTTCATCCTCCGTCTCCTGAACATTGGCGGAAACCTTGACAGCCAGGATGTCATGGTCGAAATCCATGTAGGCGGGAAGGTTTTGATCGGCATAGACAGAGCCCCATCCCGTGCCGAGCGGGGAGGTCTGCATCAGGGCTGGATACTGCGCCTGCAAGTTCGTCAATTCATTCACCATCTGCGAGTAGTTGCGGTAACCGGGAATATCCCTTTCCGGCCTCAAATGTTCTTTCAGCTGGTTTTCAGTTTGCGTGATATATATCTGCGGAAAATCCGCGCGCAGAAGGTCAAGTTCATCCGCGTCCACCACAATATCCAGATAAACACCCGGTTTAAAGGCCGCAATGTCGGCCCCACTAGAGGTGAAATGCTCAAGATCCGAAGGGGAGGGGTTGTCAATGCGCGCCACCATGCGTGGGGCGGGACCCGCGTAAAGGAAAGTTGTTAACAAGAGGGCGATGATGATTGGGATTGTTTTTTTCATTTGAGCTCCATTTTTAGGGCAAAAAAATACAGTGGGGAATGCCGGGCGGCATCCCCACTGCTCGGAGGGCATTCTATGTAGGGTCTGTAGGCTGTAGTCATTAATAAATATCCGTGGTTATGTGTCAAGCGATATATGGTGTTTTTTTCATTTTTTTGCTGTTGATTAGATTCCACAACCCTTTATTCAAGGATTAATAACTTACGGGTCAGCGAGTTAGAGCCTGACTGGAGTCTTACAAAATATACACCGGCAGACACTTTGTTGCCATTCATATCCATACCATTCCACAGATATCTGATCAGGTTGGAAGGAGAGTTTATGGTTTTCTTGACCGCCACTGCCTGGCCTCTTGAGTTGAATATTTTCAACAGGTGTGGTATATTTGCCACTGTTTTGTATTCGATTGTCATGTAAGCAGATGCGGATTCGCAGAAGGGATTTGGATAGACACTTAAGATTTCCATATCAATATTTGGCAGTACATTGTCATCATTGGATACAATTACGATCGGGACGGTTATCCATGTACTTTCAGATGGATAATAGGAAACATTGGCCGGTGTGGCGGTATCCGAGGCTTCAAACTGGTAATGGAAAATTGTGTCTCCGGAATCGAAATCGGAATCAACGGTGCAATACCAGATGTCGCTGCCCTGGGCAAGGGATTCCATCTCCACGTCCAAGATAGCTCCGTCGTCAATTTTGTATCTAATGCTTACCTGGCCGACTCCTTCGTTATCTGTGACCGTGACCATGAAGACAGTCGGGCCATTCTGGATTTCCGAAATGGGTTCGTGGCTGATCACCGGGGCCTGGATATCGCCCACAACCGTGAAAACGTGCGGTTCCAGATCGGCAAAACGGGGGTGATCCGCGGCGCGGCCGGATTGATCCGCGGCATGGATATAGTAGCGTATCGTGTCACCGGGGACAAAACCGCCCAATGAAGTGGTGTAATTACTGTTGCCAATATTGGTCAGCAGCATTGTCTGCCAGATTTCCTCATTTATTTTATAGCACACAAAAACGGAATCTGGGTAAACCGGCTGACTGCTGTGGGCCTTTATCGTGGCGTTTATATCCAGATCGGCTCCGTAGGATTGTTCCCCCCAATATGGCAGGTGACTGATGTACAGCATGTTCTTATCCGGGATCTCGTGCGTGCGGCAATGCAGGGCGTCCGTGGATTCCCAGGAGATGTAGCCGCTGCTGGAGACGCCTGTCACCTCATATCCGGGCAACGCGTCCGCGTAGACCTGCAGGGCGTCGGAGTCATGGGTGCTGTTCATGATGGGTACAAAAACCCTGTCATTCAGGATCAATGAATTCGTATAAGGTTGGTTTTGCGGGGTGTTGACACGATAGACCTTGTAGGGATAGCCCCAGGCGCAATCGAGGTTGGCAAAATAGCCGGCTGTCTGTTCAAGTTCATCATACTGGGGATGCCAGTCCGGAACGCTGCGGATAAGCACCTTGTCTGGCGCCAGAAACTTTCCCCAGCAATCGATATGGTCAATGTAGGTATTGTTGGGATCCTGTAAAACATGATAACTGGTGATGCCCAGATAATCCTGCATCTTGACGTCAACCTGGGCAGGTGTGAGAGAGGGATTCTCGCTGTAGGCGATCGTGGTCTGGGCTGCCGTGTTTATTCCGTCAGTCATGTAATTTCCACCGGTCTGATAAAGATTCATCCCATAGTAGTCAAGGTCGTTTTGATCGGCAAAGACCTGGGGGATCAGGTTGTCATTGGGACGTGGCCGGTTGTAACGGAAATCCACAACTCCGTAGTTATCGTTGCCATCGAAGATGAACCAGGGCCCAAAATCCCTGGTCCAGTAGGAATCTGTGGGGGCGATCAGGAAAGATACATTGTCCATGTCCACCCCGGCTGAATTGAATGACGACGCAGCCTGTGACTGCGTGCTGGAAGAAGAAACAATGCACACCACTTCTGCCGTATTGGCAAGCTGGACAACCAAGGAAACCGGAATGCCCAGGGGATAGCGGATCAGGACATGGGAGGCCGGTTCGAATTCAGCGACCGGGCGCACAGGTCCCGGGGGAGGATCGGTTTCCGTGAACCTGCCAAAATCATTTAAAAGGTCTGCGGGCAATACTTCATGGGCGAAGGCCAGCAGGGGAAAGAGGCAGAGGATAACCAAAATTGAATTTATCATCAGCCTTTCAACTCTCAGCATTGCTGTGTACTCCCTAGGGTTAAAATTTGATGTATTTATAACATACAATTTTCAAGCCGAAACTG
>CAYRVG010000073.1:0-4438 GCA_964427765.1 uncultured Candidatus Cloacimonadota bacterium | reverse complement strand
GTGATGCTGTCGTAATCCACGATAGTGTCCAGAAGTTCCGCCGGGATGCAGCCCCCGGAGGGACCTCCCATCTGGACAGCCTTGAAGGGCTTCTCGGTTTTCATTCCGCCGCCGACCTTGTAGATGATCTCGCGCAGGGTGATGCCCATCGGGACTTCGATCAAGCCGCTTCCGGCGATCTTTCCCGCCAGGGCGAAGACCTTGGTGCCTGGGGATTTCTCGGTTCCCATGGCTCGGAACGCCTTGGCCCCGTTGAGTATGATCCAGGCGATATTTGCCCAGGTTTCCACGTTGTTGATATTGGTCGGTTTTCCCCAGAGGCCTGATTCCGCGGGGAAGGGCGGGCGGATCGTGGGCATGCCGCGTTTTCCCTCTATGGATTGCATCAGGGCGGTTTCCTCGCCGCAGACGAAAGCTCCGGCGCCTTCCTTGATGTGCAGTTCAAAGCAAAAATCCGTGCCCATGATGTTTTTCCCAAGATAATTTTTTTCCTCGGCCGCGGCTATAGCGTCCTTCAGATGCGCAATGGCAAGGGGATATTCCGCGCGGCAATAAATGTATCCTTCATCAGCGCCCATGGCGTAGGCGCCAATGATCATCCCCTCCAGGATCTTGTGGGGATCGCCTTCCAGCACGCTGCGGTCCATGAATGCGCCGGGATCGCCTTCGTCGGCGTTGCAGACCACATATTTCTTGTCGCTCTTGGCAGCGGCGGCGAAGGTCCATTTCAAGCCGGTGGAGAAGCCTGCCCCACCACGTCCGCGCAGACCGGATTCCTTGATCTCGGTAATGATCTCCTCCGGGGAGAGTTCCAGCGCTTTTTTCAGGGCCTGGTATCCGCCCCGGGATTCATAATCCTGTAGGGACAGGGGATCGATCACCCCGCAATTTTGCAGCACGATCCGCTTTTGGTTGGCCAGAAGTTCATTGCGTGGGGCAGTGTGTTTTTCCGCCAGGATTATGTTGGACGAAGGCAGCTTCCCGGCCTTGTATTCTTCGATGAGGGGGAGCACATTGTCAGGATTCATCTGTCCCAGGGTCACTGATCCCAGATCATTTCCGGAAACCTCGACCAGCGGTTCTTCAAAGCACATCCCGATGCAGGCTGTCCTTTTCAGGATGAAAGAATCCTTGTTCTCAGCCAGATACTCATCCAGCTTATGGTATACATCCTCAGCTCCGGCGGCGAGTCCACAGCTGGCGAGGCCTACCTTGACGGTTATTTGTTCCATGAATAGTCCCTCCTAATACCTGAATTTATCAAGGATGCCGGGGATGGCTTCCGGGGTGAGTTTTCCAAAGGTCTGGTCGTCGATCATGATCACTGGAGCGAGAGAACAACAACCCAAACATGCCACCTCCACAAGAGTGAACTGCATGTCTTCAGTTGTGGTCTCTTGATCCTTCATGTCCAGGTTCTCAACCAGCGCATCCTTGATCCCGTCTGCATCGGAGACGTGGCAGGCAGTGCCCTTGCAAACGCGGATAATGTGCCTGCCCTGGGGTTCAAGGCGAAACATGGAGTAAAAAGTCACCACGCCATAGATCTCGGCCGCGGGGATGTTCATTTTTTCCGCAATATGCTTCAAAACCGGACGGGGAAGATATCCCTCGATCGCTTGCGCTTCCTGGAGAAGCGGTATCAAGGAACCCTTCCTGTCCTGATACGCTGGAAGTATGGCATCCAGCTTGCTAAAATCCTGCTCCATTGAGTATCCTCATTGTGTTTGGTCTTTTCCCACACATAATGTCAGCCAAAATGATGGATATTTAAAGGCAAACTTTCATATACTTGCTCTTTGTCAAATAAAAAATGTTTTTCAACCCCAAATACCGACTTGATAACACCCGGTTAAAAAGAAAAAGCCGGAGTCATATAAAGCGCGTGCTTCAACTCCGGCATATGCTTGGCAAAGTTTACTGACCTGCAGTTTAGCCAGTAAATTTTAAGCTTTTACTTAATCACAAGAACTCTGCGCGTTGCCATTTGAACTTCATTTTGCACCCTGATAAAATACAGCCCCGATGAAACCTCAAGGCCGGTGTCGTCCCTGCCGTCCCAGCTCAGGTTATGAATTCCTGCACTCAGCATGCCCGGCCGGAAACTCCTTACTTTCTGTCCCCGCACATTATAGATCTCAATTCTGATTTCATCTGCCTTGGCAAGATCCAGTCTCATTTCAGTTTTTTGCCACATCGGATTTGGTGCGGGACGCGATAAACTGAAAACAGCGGGCGGAATTTGCGGATCGTCGACCGAAGTGCCCCAGTTCTCATAGACGATCAATCCTGAAAGCCGCGTCGCGTTGCCGTGGCGGTGGGAATTATCCACGAAGGCATACCAGTCCTGGCCCACAGGGATATCGAAAGTGGCGGAGCCCGTGGCTGCCGGCGATTGATAGGAATAGGCACTGCAGAAATTGTCGATCTGGTAAAAGAGGATATTGTCCGCGTCCGTGACCAGGAAAGCCGCGTCCGCAGGGGTATCCGAGGCCTTGTAATAGTTCGCGGGGAAGCCCAAGACGTCGATGTCGTCGTAAAGCGTGCGCCCGGTCACGTAGTAGCCGGAGCTTTCGAAGCTTACGCAGAAACGGTGGTCCTGCTCCGGGTCGTTGGGCGGGGAAAGCGCGTCGATCGAGGGCAGGGGCATGGGCGCGGCGATCTGGAACTGGTAGTTGTAGGTCTCGCCGTCCGCGGTGTTGTCCGTGAGCTGGACGTAGGTGCCCGGATTGGCGGGATAAAGACCGAAAAAGGTCTCCGCCCGGCCGCGATAATCCCTGTTCTCGCCGACCTCGAAGGTCGCGATGCCCTGATTGTCCGTGTATTGCTCGCAATCGAAGCGGATGGAATTCTCGAAGATCGCCAGGACGACCCTCGCCGCGTCGACGGGATTCAGGTCTTCGTCCACGACCTGGATGTTTATCGTGGCCAGGCCTTCCGAATAGCGGTCCGTGACGGGGGTGAAAAGCCCGTCGCAGCGTTCCTCGAAGACGCTGCCGAAGACCTTGCCCCAGCCGTTCTCATAGACCAGCGGGTTGTTCAGATAGCCGTTCACCGGCTCCCAGGACACCCAGCCATCCTCCCAAAACTCGTTCCAGGTGTGGTCTGTGGAGATCGAGGCGATGTTCGTGCAGGGGATGAGGGCGGTGCGCGCCACGGCAGAGGTGAGGTCCGCGTATTCCCCGCAGCGACCGATGCGCTTTGCGAAGATGCGCACGGGCTGGTGGGGCCTTTCCGCGTTCGAGGTGAAGCTCATGTTCTGGTTGATCCACCAGATGATCGCCCGTGCGGCGGCTCCCGGCGAGCCGTCCCGGTTGAAGACGGTCTGGCATTGGGTCAGGGTGTCCGAAAGCACGGGATAGCCATCCTCTTCAAAGTCGTAAAGATAACTGCGCCAGAATTTTCCCTCAGGCGGGGGGACGATGTTGTTGGAGTGGGTGGAATTGTTCTCGATGATGTCCGGATCGATGTAGGCGGCGATCTCGTCCGTGATCTTGGGGTGCACGAGATACCAGTAATAGATGTCCCGCGGGACGTCCATCTGCACCAGGTTTCCGCCGTCGTCCTTCTTCCAGTAGCGCGTGGTGGAATGATATGAGCCCCCCGTGGCGGCGGAGCCCGTGTCGATCACCTCCACGTAGGGAAGTTCGTCCGCGATCGAATATATCCACTCGGCGTTCTCCGTGAAAAGCTCCGGCAGGGCGAAGCTGGAATTAAGGTATTCCGGGAAGGAGGTGGCCACGCAGAAGGCGATCTCGTCCACGTAGGGATCGGACGCCGAATTGATCAGCCCGGCGAAGGCAAGCTGGCGATCCGGCTCAAGCTGGTGCAGGGTTTTCTGGAGCTCTAATCTGATCCATTCCGGCGCCCTGTCAACCGCCGCAACGCTTTCGGGAAGAAGCTCTCCCAAACTGGAAAAGGGCTCAGCGTCAGCCAGCTGGGTGGAAAAACGCAAGCCATATTGATCGCCAGCCGGAAGCATTATATCCAGGGATTGCTCGAGGACCGGGACCCAGGTATCCCGCGCTGGCACGGTGCTTTCGCACGTCTCTGGGGCAAAGGGAAGCAGCGGCGCCTGGGGCTGGACTCCCGCCAGAGCGTCTTCAATTATTATCTCGCGGCTGGTAAGACCACGGGGGTCGGCGGCCAGAGCCGCGCATAGAGAGATCAGAAGCAATACTGCCAAACTTGTTCTCATCGGAACACCTCTTAATATGATGATAAAACCAATCAATCGGACACTTGCCAATGCTGTCAATCTAAAAAATCCCGTCCTCTTTCCCCCAGGCCAATTTGGGGATGACCATCAGGAACCCATCAGCCAAAAACGGCTGATCGCTCCCGGTTGCCCTGCCTAAAATCCTCTCCAGATAAAGGGACGGGAAAGGGAAGGAAGCGCGGCGAGGAAAAAGATTGCCGGAGCCGGATCACGCGTTAA
>CAYRVG010000072.1:0-3458 GCA_964427765.1 uncultured Candidatus Cloacimonadota bacterium | reverse complement strand
ATGGCGGTCACGGCGCCGGTGAGCTTGAACAGCTTGGGTATGTCCGGATCGCTGACCTGCATCACCCAGTCGATGATCTTCGCGGTCAGGGTGGGATCCTGGGCCACGATGTCGCCGTGGGTGCCGTCTCCGCCCTGGGGGCAGGAGAGGCTGTATTCGATTCCCATGGCGCCGGCTTTTTCCAGCTTCCTGGTGTTGGATTGCCAGAGGGCCATGTCCGCCTCGTCGTCGCCGGTGACGGAACCGCCGGTCGAGGCCATGGTCAACTTGTTTGGGAATTCCCTGATCAGGAGCGGGATCTCCTCGCAGACGCGGTCCAGGGGATGATCGGAGACATTGTCGCAATTGGCGAAGGTCTTTTTATCGAAGACCCACATGTATTCCCCCGGGATATGGATGTCCTGGGCCTCAAAGGTCGTTTTCATGATCCCGCCCGCCCAGCCGGCCTCGTAGGCCAGCTTCATCTGCTCATAGCCGTCCGTGGGCGGCGCGGCGGAAAGCAGGAAGGGCGAACCGATGGGACGGCCGAAGAAATCGGCTTGCAGGGGTACGGGGTGTTTCCTCCAGCCGAAGACGGGAAGACGGCTCTTGGTGGATTTTTCCGGCTTGGTGGCGGTTTTGCCGGTGAGGAAGGAATCCATCTCCAGGGCGGCGTTCTTTCCTGAGGCCACGGCTTCGACGACGGTCGTGGGGCCGTTCGCCATGTCCCCGCAGCTGAGGATCCTCTCTCCCTCGGCTTTCAGGGTGGACCGGTTGCCGATGGCGATCACCACCATGTCGAAGGGTCGGGTGATCTGGGTGGAGCCGGGTTCGTCCTCGATCTTGGCGGGATCGAAGCTTTCACCTTTGGGCAGCCGCACTTTCTTCATATTTACGGTGGTGAGTTTGCCGTTTTCGTTGATTATTTCACAGATGCGCATGCGCGGGCTGAAGCAGACCCCGGCATCGATCAGCCCCTGCTTTTCGCTATCCGTGAGTGGCATTTCGTGCCAGGCCTCCAGGGTGACCATCTCCACGTGCGCGGCTCCGCGCTTGGCAGCCGTCAGAGCCTGGTCGCCGGCGATCGCTCCGCCCACCAGGGCGATGCGTTTTCCGGTCAGATCAAAGCTGCCGGGGTCGCGGAGGATGTCCATGCCGTAGATGGCGGTCTCGTCGCCGGGGATGTTCAGGCGTATGGGGTCATTCAACCCCCCAGCCAGAATAACAGCTGCATATCCTTGCTTCAGAAGGCGGGAGGGCTCTTCCACGGATTCCCTGATGTGGGTTATATGGAAAGTGTCCGCGATGAATTTCAGATCATCCACGATCATTTCAGGGTCGAGGCGTTCATCCGGGATCAGCCTGGCCTGGCCTCCCAAGGGTTCGGGATCGAATATCGTGGCCTCGTAACCCAGCTGGGTGAGGGTCGCTGCGGCGCCGAGCCCGGCAGGCCCGCCGCCCACGACCGCCACTTTTTTCCCGTTCTTTTTAACCGGGACGAATTCCGGAACCTGGCCCAGTTCGCGGGCCTTGCGGATGATCGTGGCCTGTACCTCCGGGATGCGGATGGGGGTGTCAAATTTCTCCCGGGAACAGGCTTCGACGCAGTGGTAATCCGGGCAGACACAGCCGCAGATACCCCCGAGAGGATTGCTGGCCAGTATTATCCCAGCGGCGCGTTTGAAATCTTCGGGCCGTCCCATCGCGGCGGCCATGATGAAATCCGCCGGCGAACAATCGCAGGGGCAGGCCTCCTTGCAGGGCTTTTCGGCGCAGAACTCGCAACGGGCTATCTCGCTCATCAATTGGGCATCGGTAAGATACATGTTTATCCGTCCTTGGGATCCTTGTTTGTATGGTTTACAAATACACAACAACGATACTATCCGTCAATGAAAAATATACCGTGAGTATTGCGAAACTGATGATCTCCGCTCTTGCGGAACCTGCTTTGCAGCCTTGCACGCCTGATTGGAATGAAAAAAGGCGGCCCGCAAGCCGCCTTGATCATTGGTTTTCCTAAATCTGGATCCGGTAACGGATCAATCCTGCATCAACATCATCTTACGGGTCCCACTGAAGGAGGGCGTGACCAGCTTGTAGAAGTAAACTCCGCATCCGCAGCTTCTTCCGCTTCTGTCTTTGCCGTCCCAGTTGATGGTTTGGATACCTTCGTTGACCTGATAGCTTCTGATGATCTGTCCGGTGAGGTTGTAGACGGTGAGAATTCCGGTCTCGCCGGCCTTCAGGCTGACCTCAACGTTGGCGGAGGCTTTGAAGGGATTTGGCCAGGCCTCACCCATGGAAGTCACATCCGGTAACACAGCAGGCGGGACGTCGCCCGGGAGGGTGACTCTGACCGGGCCGAAAAATAGACTTCCAACGTAATCCACTGCTTCAAGCCAGTAGGAATAGGTGGTTCCCTGCGTAACGTCGGTGTCTGTGACATCGTAAGTGTGGGTTGTGCTGGTATTTGTGGCCGGGACCAGGGGATGGTCTATCAGTTGTGAGAGGGCCTGGTCCTCCGATTCGCCGCGATAGACATTGTATCCGATCATCTGGCTTTCGCTTTGGGTGGTCCAGATCAGACGCACATAATTCTGAGTTGTGATTGTGGCCGCGAACGATGAGAGTTCGACTGGAACATGGGGATCCGTCGGATCCATGGTATAAAGGTCCCAGGCTGTGGCGCCCACGGGTGAATTGCGCGAATCGTTCCAGACGTAGATGGCCTGGTTGGGCTGGTTATTTGCCAGCATGGGGCTCTTCTGGTTGCCCGCAAAGGTACAGAGGGCTGTACCCGAACCTGGCATGGCTCCCAAAATATTTCCGTTCGTATCCACCTGTTCGCCATAAATGTCATAGCTGGGCGTGACAACGTCCCGCCTGTCCTCCCAAACCATCATCACTCCGTTAGAACCGTCCGGGCAGATCTGAGGCCAGACCTGGTCTCCGGGGGCAACGCAAACCGCTACTGGCGCAGGTGTTGCGATATTTGGCCAGACGGGACTACCGCCCACAATTTTCTGGGCCATAATATCGCTGTTGGGAAGGTTTCCCTCACGCCAGGCGATGATCGCGCTATTCGCTCCGCAGGCCGCGATCGAGGGATCGTATTGGGCTCCGGACCCCACAATCGTCGGGCAGGCTCCGTTCATGGGCCAGCCGGCGGCGATGGCTCCGTTAAGGATGCAATTTGCAAAGACATCGGTGCCCACGCCTCCCCGGTAATCCTCCCAACAGACGACAGCCCCGCCGGGCTGGTCGTTCACGATCTTCGGCAGGAAGGCATTGGCTCCTGTCACGCATACAGGAAGTTCCGCGGGCCAGGCAAGCGCGAACGCCGGAAACTGGGTCAGGGCTTGGGAATAGATGCCTGTGGCGTTGGCCATAGTGCTTTCATAGGCGATTATGGCGCCCCCCATGGCATCGGAACATATAACCGGATTTGTTTGTTGCGTGCCCACGGACCAGGGTGA
>CAYRVG010000071.1:0-8317 GCA_964427765.1 uncultured Candidatus Cloacimonadota bacterium | reverse complement strand
AAACAAAGGTTTACCCCCGCGTCCAGGAGGCCTTTCAGAGGCAGGATCCCGGAGGCGAGTTTGAGGTTGCTTTCGCTGCAGACGGCGATAGCGGCGGGGGTTTCGGCCAGGAGCGCGATCTCATCCCCATCCAGCCAGACGCCGTGCGCGTAAACCGCCGGCAGTTCCAGAAAACCGATTTCCTTCAGGTAATGAACAGGCCTGAGGCCGTGTTCATGGAGGCAATCATCCACTTCGTGAGATGTCTCGGAAAGGTGCATGTGCAGCAAAATTCCCTCGTCGGAAGCCACCTGGGCGCACCTTTGCAAGGTGGCCCGGGAACAGGCGTAGATGGAATGCGGCGAAAGGTCGAAATCCACCAGGGGGTTGTCCCGGTACGCCCGGCGCAGCTCAACAACCTTGGCACCGGGTGAAAATTCAGCACCGGAATTGGCATTGCCTTCGATGACCGCTTCGCCGACGATGGCGCGCAAACCTGCCTGGGTGCAGGCATCGGCGACCGAGGACATATAAAAATACATGTCGTGGATCTGGGTGATGCCGTTCTTGATCATCTCGGCGGCGCCGTGCAGGGCGGCTTTGCGGACAAAATCCGCATCCAGGAGTTTGGATTCCAGCGGCCAGATGTAGTCGTTGAGCCAGGTCTGGAGGGGCAGGTCGTCCGCCAGGCCCCGGAAATAGGTCATCGGCAGGTGGGTATGGGCGTTGATGAGGCCCGGCATCACGATGCAGCCACCGGCGTCGATGCTCTTTTTGGCCTCGTAATCCGCGCTTCCCAGGGGAAAGATATCCTCGATCCGCCCGTCCTTAACCGCTAGGGCGTGGTCATTGAGGACGCGCAGCTCTTCATCCAGGCAGAGGATGGTCCCCCCGGTGATGAGGATATCGGCGGTCTTGGGCGCGTTCATGGATCTATTCCTGCACCAGGCGGGCCGCTTGGCGGGGATTGAAAACACCTTTGGGGGTGATGACGCCGTTGATGAAGCCGGCGGGAGTGATGTCAAAGGCGGGATTGAGAGCTTCGGAGGAGGGATTCGCCGTCCGGGCGCCGTCATAGACCCTGAGCTCCTCACCGTCCCTGAATTCGATGGGGATCCCGGTGCCGCGGCTGCAGCAAAAATCAAAGGTCGAAAGGGGGGCGGCCACATAGAAGGGGACTTTGTGGTGGTTGGCCAGCACGGCTTTGGAATAGGTGCCGGTCTTGTTGGCGATATCCCCGTTGAGGCAGATCCGGTCGGCCCCGGTGATGACCAGGTCGATCTCGTTCTTCCAGAAATAATATCCCGCGGCGGAATCCGTGATTATCGCGTGCGGGATGCCCTCCTGCTCCAGCTCGAAGGCGGTGAGCCGCGATCCCTGGAAGCGGGGGCGGGTCTCGCCCACATAGACGAAGATGTCCTTGCCCGCGTGGTGGGCGGCGCGGATCACGGCCAGCGCCGTGCCCCAATCCACCGTGGCCAGGGCGCCGGCGTTGCAATGCGTGAGGATACGGGCTTGGGGAGGCACGATCTCGTTGCCCCAAATCCCGATCTGGCGGCATTCCTCCGCCGAGTGATCGGCAAATTCCTTGGCGGCAAGGATCGCCACCTGGCGGGCATGGGCGTAATCGGGTATGAACCTGATGGTTTTCTCGTAAACGTGGTTTACCCCGTTGAGCAGATCCACGGCCGTGGGACGCGTGGCGACCAGCAGGTCCCGGGCCTGGCGCAGGCTGCCGCGGAATTTAGCATCCGGGGCCTCCCGGGCTGCCAGGGCCATGGCGAAAGCCCCCGCCGCCCCGATCGCCGGAGCACCGCGCACCGTCATGTCCCGGATCGCCCGGGCGACCTCGCGGTGATCCACAAAATCGGCGATGGCAAGATCGAAGGGCAGCTTGTTCTGGTCTATCAGGCGCAGGCGCCTGTATTCCCACCAGACGCTGCGGTATTGCTCATTGTTTATTTTCAAGTTATGCTTATCCTTCTGCTTTCCGGGGCTTGCGTTTAATGTATTTATGGATCAATCCCGCCACCAGCGCCGCCAGGCTCAGCAGCAAGCCGGCCAAACTCAGCCAAGTGCTTTTTTTATACGATTCCGGGGCGAAGACGAGCTTGAGTTCATGCCTGCCCGCGGGTATTTTCAGGCCACGCAGGATGTAGTTCGCCGGATATATGGGGATCTCCTCCCCGTCCAGGAAGGCTTTCCAGCCGGCGGGGTAATAGATTTCGCTGAGAACGAGGAAGGCGGGCTTATCCGTGTAAAGATCATAGGCCAGTTCGTGCATCCCGCTCTTTGTCTGGCTCACCCAGGCGGAATCCGGGGCCGCGACGCCCTCCATATCGCTTTCCACATAGGCCAGGCGGGCGGGATCAAAATCCCCCGAGCGCAGCAGGGACGGGATGGAATCCGCCGGAGTGACCTTCTGGACCCTTTCCACGAACCAGGCCCGCGGCAGGGCGCTTTCGTTTTGATAGATGGAAACGTTGGAAGAGCCATCGTAAACAGGTTTGATCCGCGTGAGCAGGGAATCGTAGGGCAGGCGTCCCGGATGCAGTATGTATTTAACTGAAAGCATGTCCAGGATGGGGGTGGAGATCTCGCGGGGCATCTCCCCTTCAGGCGGGGCAAACACGCCGATCAGGTAGCGGCGCCATTCGCCGGCACCCAGGGGGCTATCCTCCAGGACCTTGAGCACATCGTCATAGCGTTTCAGCTTCGCGGCGGAGTAGCCGGTGACGATCTGATGGTGGTAAGCCCATTCGCCGGCGGGCCTGGGCAGCTGATCCCCGGTGAGGATGTTCGAGCTGACGGGATAGACGCGGAAATTGCCTTCGGAGGCGAGCAGGTATTCGTCATAATCCCGCGGGGCAAAACGTTGCTCATGTTCCCGGGGGGGCCTGAGGTTTTCGCTCCTGAGGTGTTTGCCCGTGTAAACGAAAAGATCCGTGAAGACCAGCAGGGTCAGGATCACAACGAAGATGACGCGGGGCAGCTTTTTGATGCTGTGCAGCCAGGCCAGGCCCATCCCCACCGTGAGCAGGAACAAGCTGAGGATGCCGCTCTTATAGAGCATTCCCAGGCGGGCGGCCTGCAATTCCGGCAGCCTGGACATCGCTTCGTACTGCTCAAGCTGCGCCATCTCCTGGGCGGTGGTGAAAGAAAGCCCGGCAAAAACAGACTTGGCGGCCAGCAGCCAGAGCAGGAACACCCCGCCGCAGATCCAGAAAGCTTTGAGGAGGCCCTTGCTGAAGCGTTTGTCCTCCGCCGCGGCATAATGGATCACAGTATCCACGCCCAGGGCGGCCAGGATCACGGCATTGAACTGGACCATGATGAGGATCATCGAAGGCACGCGGAATTTATTGAAATAGGGCAGGTATTTGAGCAGCAGGTCGCTCAGGGCGGGGGCAAAGTTGCCAAAGGACATGATCAAAAAGATGAAGGAGGAAGCGGCCAGGAAGATGGCCAGCTGGCGGTGCTTTTTGCCAAAGAGGGCGATGACCCCGAAGGTCAGAACCAGCAGCCCGAAATAGTTGTATATCTGCGTGAAGGGCATGTAGCCCCAGTAATCGGGGCTCACTCCGCCGTAGAAATCCGGGATGAGGAAAGTGAGGATCTCCAGGGGATGGAAACTCCAGCCCTGGGCGTAGCTGGTCTCCAGGCCTGCGGCACCGCCGCGCATGGTGTGGCGGCTGTATTCCATCGTGCTCAAATAGGGATTCATCACCGCCAGGAGTGTGAGCCCAAAAGCAAGTACCAGCAGGGCCGTGAAGATCCCGAAGCGCTTGAGTTCCTTTTTTCTGATGCTGGTGATGAGCTGCCAGATCCAGTACATCCCCACGAAGAGATAGAGGTAATAGCTGATCTGGGGATGATTCTCGCGCAACTGCACGATGAGCATCGTGGCCAGGAACCCCAGCCCCAGCAATCCGGGCTTTTTGCGCAGGTACATCAGCGCCCAGACCACCCAGGGAACGTACATCATGGCGCGGAACTTGGTGTTGTGCCCGATCTCCGCCAGGCCCAGCCAGTGGCAGGAAAACATGAAGGCCACGGCCCCAAGGAAGCTTATCCAGGGATCCAGCTTCAGAAAGCGCAGCAGCAGGAACATCCCCAGGGCTCCCAAGAAGAGGAGGAAGATGCGCCAGTTGATGAGCTTGTCCGTCAGCTTGCTGATATTCTCCAGGAAGGGGAAGCGGTTGGGAAAGGAGATCATATAGGCCGGCATGCCGGAGAACATGTTTTGCGTCCAGAGGGCGTTGTCCGGATGGGTCTCATTGTATTCAATGATCTGGTTGGCCGCGCCCCTCCACTGCGAAATGTCCGAAGCCTGGGGCGATTCTCCCCGGAAGGCGACCGGGAAATAGAGCAGGCTGACAAAGACGAACAGGAAGGCCATCAGGATGACGGGCAGCCAGCGGTTATCCGCGACGGGCTTCACCACCTTGACCGGTTTGGGGGTTTTCGCGGGGCGGGGCCCGCGCGGGATCTTTTTTTTCACGTCGGCGGTATGAGCGCCTTTACTGGTTGCCTGTGAGGCTTTGGCTTTAATTTTGGGGTTGACAGATTTCCTCGACATACAATCCTCATTTCAAAAGTCATTTTCTAACATTAGAATTGTGCCTTGCATATCGGTCAAGCATAAAATATGGCAGGCGATCTCTGAGAACGGGAGAGAAAAGATGAAATTTGAATTTTCCAAGAGGATCTACGGCTTTGAATGCGACGTTTACGGGCATCTGAACAACGCGAACTACCTGCAGATCCTCGAGAGCGGGCGGGCGGAGGCGATGCGGGAAATGGGGATGTCCGTATCCCGGATGCGTGAGCTGGACCTGCAGGTTTTCATCCGCAGCTTCGAGCTCGATTACCTCAGATCCATCGAACTGGAGGACGTGATCACCATCAAAAGCTGGTTTGATTCCATCAACCGCATCAAGGGGCATTGGACCCAGCAGATATTCAACTCCGGCGGTGAACTCTGCTTTGAGGCGCAGATGATCGGCGTTTTCGCCAGCGGCGGCAGGGCGCAGCGTCTGCCGGTGGAGGTATTTGAACATTTCAGGAAATATCTGGAGGCACCGGCCAACTGAGCAGATTTGGGGATAAAAAAAGGCGGGATGATCCCCCGCCTTCTCTGTGTTTGGTTGTTGGGCAAAATTAATCCACGATGTGGCCCTTGCCAACTCCGCGCACCTTGCATCCAAGCTTTTTGTACGCGGCGATGGTGGCGTCATCCAGGAAATTGGAGCAATCAACGATCAGCGGTTTCGTGCCGCACATTTTGACGACCCCGGCTGGATCGAGCTGCCTGTACTGGTCATGCCCCACGGCATATATGACCACATCCGCCTCCGGCAGGACAGCCTCCAGATCCTTCTCCACCTGGGAATCCTCCAGTTCGGGCCAGATCTCCACATAGGGATCGTGCGTGAGGACCAGGGCAAACTCCTTGCGCAAAAACTCCACCAGGGTCTTGGAGGGGGAGTGGCGCGTGTCGCCCACGTTTTCCAGATAGGAAACGCCAAGGACGGCAACGCGCAGGTTGCGCAGGGTCTCAAACTCGCGGTCGATGATCTCGATCGTGTGCAGGGGCATGGTGTCGTTGATATTGACCGAACGGATGGCCATATCCAGGGTGCCATCCAGTTCAAAGAGAGTCCCCATGGCCCAGTTGGCCAGCACGGGGTCCTTGGTGAGGCAGTAACCGCCGACGCCCAGGCTGGGGCGCAGCAAATTGTCGTGCGTGCCCTTGCGTTTGCGGATCGCCTCGCGTACCTTGAAGATATCCACCCCGATCTGTTCGGCGAATCTGGCCCATTCCAGGGTCAGGGCGATGTTCACGGCCCGGTAGGTGTTTTCCATCGTCTTGGCGAGTTCCGAGGCGTTGGTGTTCTCCAGCTGGGTGAGGGGATAATTTTCCACATCCAGCACATTGGTCAGGAATTCGCGGCAAAGATCGATGCTCTTCTGGTTCACACCGGAAAAGACGCGCCAGAAATCACGGATGGAGGAGACATATTTGGCCCCGGGCATCACACGCTCGTAGGAATGAGCGATGAGCGGCGGATTGGCCTTGATATCCAGGCCCCGTTTGGTGAATTCCTCCTCCAGAATGGGCTTGACCACTTTCTCGCAAGTCCCGGGCGGAACGGTTGTCTCAACCAGAACCAGGCATTCCGGGCGGATATTCTTGCCCAGGGTGCGTATCCCATCGCGGAAGGCCAGGAGGTCGCAGAAACCTTTTTCAGCCTCGCCGAAAGAGGGTTTTGTGGCATCCAGCTGGATGTCCACCACCACGATATCCACCAGGCTGTAGACATAATCTTCGCTGGTGGCGCGGAAATTCTTCTTCTCCACGACAGTGCGGTGGAAGATCATGGGCACTTCAGGATCGGATGAACTCACGGGCGGCACACCGCTGTTTATCACCGGGACCTTCCAGAACGAGCGTTGGGAGGGGCGCTGATGACCATGGACGAAGTAAATGGGTTTGCCGTCATTATCCGTGGCATCGGCCACAACAGTCGCCATCACGCAGCCCACAAAGCCAAGGCCTTGCACGGCAACGATCTTGCGTCCCAGCGCGCGCTGCTCTTCAGTTATTTTTTTCAGGACCTCTCGTTCCCTGGCATTTTCCTCTTCGGTGGGAATATTGTATTCCTTTCCATTGGGGGCAAGCGAAAAATTAAGCATATATCATTTCTCCTGCGTTTTTTTGGTTTGTGTTTCAAAATCCTGAAGGCCCGCCAATGTCAAGATTTATCTGTTTGAGTGCCATCCCGTCTGCTTTACTGCAGTGCCGGAAACTGCCTACACTTCTTCAGCCGGGACCGGCTGAATGTATTCCTGTGCGGATGGCGCGGCCAGCCTGGTGCTCAGCTTTCTTACAATGTTGTAGACAAAAACACTGGAAACCAATGTTGTAACCGCATCGGCAAGGGGCATGGCAAAGATCAGGCCGCTAAAGCCAAAAAGTTCATTCAGGGCAAAAAGGGCGGGTATATACACTATTCCCTGCCGGGAGAGCGAGACGATCAAGGCGGGCAGGGCCTTGCCCATCGCCTGCAGGATGCGCATCATTATCATGCCCGCCGCGGCGAAGGGGATCGCGAAGACGTAGGCCTTCAGGACCTGCCTGCCTATCGTAATGATATTGGGGTCATTGATGAAGGCAGCGATCAGGGGTTTGGGGAACAGGGCAAAGATCAGGGTAAAGATGACGCTCGCTCCCAGGCTGATGAACAGGGAATTGCGGATGGCACGCTTCATGCGGGGATAATTTCCCGCGCCATAGGTGAAACCGATCAAGGCCTGGATCCCGATGGAGATCCCAATGAAAATGAAGATCGGAATGGAAAACACGCGCGCGGCGACCCCCATGGCAGCAACTGAAAAATCGCTGTAAGCGGAAGCCAGATTGTAGGCTATGGTATTGCCCACACTCATCATTATCATACCCAGGGAAGCCGGAATACCGATCGCCAGGATCTCTTTATAGATCTCCCAACGCGGATGGAGGTATTTGCGTGAAGGCCTGACGATGCTTTTTTTCGAGTAGTAAAAATGCGCGTAATAGAGCATTCCTATTCCTTGCCCGATAACCGTGGCCACAGCCGCCCCGGTGACGCCCATATTGAAAACGAAGATGAAGACCGGATCCAGGATGATGTTAGCCCCCGTGCCGATGAAAAGGCCATACATGGCCTCCCGGGCGGCGCCTTCGGCCCGGATGAGTTGGACAAGGGCAAACTTCAGCATGATCAGCGGGCTGCCCATCAGTATGACGGTGATGTATTGCCTTGCCGGGCCGGCGGTTTCAGCGCTGGCGCCAACAGCCTTCAGGAACAAGGGTATGGACAGCAGCCCAATCACGCCGAGTATCACGGACAACACCAGGGTGCTGGCTATGGCCGTTGTGTTCGTCTCCTTGGCCCGGTCATAATCCTTTTTCCCCAGCAGCCGCGAGAGATAACTGCCTCCACCATGACCGAAAATTCCGGCGATGGACATCTGGAACATTAACAGGGGCAGGGAGATGGAAACAGCGGCCAGTTGGATCGGATCGTTGAGTTTGCCGATGAAAAAGGTATCCGTCAGGTTGTAAAAAATATTGACGAGCATACTCAGTACGCTGGGCACGGCCAGGTGAATTATTGCCCTGGTAACAGGCATTTCCGCCAAAACATAGATGTTCTTTTTCTTCATTTGTTCCTTTAAATACCTTGCGGACTACAATTCACTCCGTGAGTTTTTTGTCAATGCATGTATAAGAGTGGATACACGAGGCTTCATAACCGGCGTTGGGATGCCTGACCAGTTTCCGGGGACCAAAGAT
>CAYRVG010000070.1:0-10610 GCA_964427765.1 uncultured Candidatus Cloacimonadota bacterium | reverse complement strand
TTTACGGGGCCCCCGGTCGCTTCGCGCCCCGCCTATGTTCTTCCGCCCCTTCGGGGCTTGATATCCGCGCCTGGTCTGAATAAGATTCAAAATATGTTGGCTATATCCATAAACCACATATCTTATCATTAAGGGAACTTATCCCCCGGGGGGGAAACATGACGCGGCGCGGAATATCGTTTATCATCCTTGGTGTCGATAATGCTTCTGGTTATTCCCCTGCGGTCCCACGCCGGAGGCGAAAGCGGCCCCCTGAAAGACGCCCGGCCGGCCGAACTCAGGAAGCCCCTCGTGAAGGGGGCGTTGTGCCTTGGCCTGGCGGCGGGGCTCGGGTATCAGAAAAAGACATCTCCGGGGAATATTTCTTCGTTGAATGGGACATTGGCTTCAAGTTCACCATCAGCAGCATCACCGTGGGGTATATGTTATAAAAAAGGGATGGCAATGTAACGAAGGGCGAGAGGGCGGAGAGGCGGGGCTTCAAAATTCCCCTTGACACATTATCTTGAGCCCAGAATTTGGCAAACAGGGGTGAAAGCGCTTAAAAGCCTCTTCCCCAAAGGAAAATTGAGCAGCAGTATAGGTTGAAATAGCTAAACAGGTTAGCTATTTTTTTTGATACAAACTGAGTGTGAACAAGGAAAAAAACGATGGAATTTTACCGGAACCAGATCGAAGACATCGCCCGCCGGATCTGCCAGGAAATGCACCTGGCGATCTATGACATCGAGGAAAAGATGTCCGGCAAGGGCAGGATCATCACGGTCTACCTCACCAAGATCGGCGGGGTGAAGCTGGATGAATGCGCCGATTTCAGCCGCGCTTTGGCAGGCGAGCTCGAGGAACTGGACATCATTCCGGACCGCTATTTCCTCGAGGTTTCCTCGCCGGGCCTGGAACGCCCCCTCAAGCTGAAAAGCCATTGGGTGAGCGCCATAAATGAAAAAGTACAGGTGCAATGGACCGAAGGCGAAACGAAGCATTCCGCGATGGGCACGCTCACGGAAGTGAATCCGGAAAGTATCACTCTTGACGACAGGGGAAACATCATCCAGATAGATCTCAAGGCGATCGCCCGTGCCAAGACGGTCTTTCTGGGCGAACCAAAAAGGGAAAAAGCATAATGAGCACGAATATAATGGACGCGGTGGTCAAGCTCGCCGCCACGAAGCAGTTGGATAAACAAATGATCCAGGACATCATCATCGAGGCGATCACAAGCACTCTGAGCAAGAAACTGGAACCTGAGAATGACCTTGATGTCTTCGTGGAGGAGAAAACCGGCCAGGTCATGGCCCGGTTCAAGTGTTTGACAGTGGAACAGGAGGGGGCCCTGGGAGAGATTTCCCTGGAAGACGCGCGCAAGAATTACGACCGTTACGCGGATCTGGGAGATTTTGTGACCAGAACGATGAGCATGCTGGAATTTGAGCCCAAACTGGTGAAGATCGCCCAAAAAGCGATCCAGGACAAGATCCGCGCCCTCGAGGAAGAGAAGATCCAGAGTGATTTTAACAAGCAGAAATTCACGGTCGTGACGGGAAAGATCAAATCCATAGACGACACGGGCGGATACCGCATCGACATCGGTTATACGGACGCGCTGCTGCCCATGGACGAGCAGATCGAGAACGAATATTACCGCGTGGGGGACAACATCAAGGCCTACGTGGTGAATATCCGCACCCACCAGTCCAGCGTGACGATAATTCTCTCGCGCACAAACCCGGAATTCGTGAAAAAACTCTTTGAGGCGGAGATCCCGGAGATCTACAACGGCAAGCTCGAGATCCTGAAGATCGTCCGCGAACCCGGAGTGCGCACCAAGATCGAACTTGGCACGCAGGATCCCCAGATCGATCCCGTGGCTGCCTGTGTTGGACCCAAGGGAACGCGCATAGACAGCATCCGCAAGGAACTTCACGGCGAGCAGATCGATATCGTGGTCCACGACGATGATCCCGAGGTGATGATCCAACGCGCGCTGGGCATTGAAAACGTTAAGCGCGTCATCATAGAGCGAAACCGCGCTGCCAGCGTTATCGTTCAAGACGAGGATAAACTGATGGCCATCGGCAGGCAGGGTAAGAATGTAAAACTTGCCGCAAAACTGACCGGGATGAAGATAGACATCTTCACGGTGGACGAATTTGAAGAGAAGACAGCCAAGGACCGCAGGACAGTCAGCCATATCACGGATCTGGATGGCGTAACGCCAAAGATCGCGGAGATCCTGCGCAAGGCAGGCTACACATCCGTCCAGGATGTCTATTCCGCCTCCGTGGAAGAACTCTGCAACCTGGAAGGTGTGGGGGACAAGACAGCCGAACGCCTCAAGGAGGCGGCAAAATATTTCTGATGCCAAACAAGAACAGCCATTCCCGGCACACGCCACAGCGAACATGTGTGGTATGCAAAACCCGCAGGGACATCGGCAGGCTCATCAGCTTTGTGATCATCCCCGAAGGGATCATTTTCGATCCCGCCCGGAAAATACAGAAGCGTAAAAACTACGTTTGCCCGGATCCGGCCTGTTTGCAAGGCCTGAACAGATGGAAACGTCAGTATTTGAAAAGGAAATTTGGCATCACGCACGGCGCTCCTCTTTTTGCAGAAGAAAATGCCCCCAAGGCAGGGGAGCAGCGTAAATGAGCTTGGCCAAGGACATGACGGACAGGATAATAAACCTGATGCAATTTGCCCGTAAGGCGGGGAAACTGACAGGTGGAACCGACGCCTGCCTCAGGGCTCTTCACGGCAGGGGCCTGTACCTTCTTGTGATCGCCGGGGATACGGCGGAGAGAACGACCAAAAAGTTAATTAACGCCACAGAGGAAAGCGGACGCAGGATCAAGATAATAAGGCTGGGAACAAAGGTGGGGATCAGCACTGCCCTGGGTTTGCCCTTCACCGGTGTTTTCGGGATCCTGGACAAGCAGTTTGCGGCCAAAATGCTTGAGTATTATGCCGCGCAACAATAGTGGAGGAATGAGTGCCAGAAAAGAAAGAAGATAAAATTCGCGTACATGAACTTGCCAAGGAACTGAAGATCAGCACCATGGCGCTTAAAAAGCACCTCACGGACCTGGGCGTGCACATCAAGAGCCACATGAGTCTGATAGACATTTCAGTAGCTGACCAGATCAGGCAAAAATACAACGAGCAGTTTGATGCGGAGAGAAAAGCGGAAAAAGATAGAATACGTTTGGCAGAAATGCGTGAGGCCGCCAAAGCTGAGAAAGAAGAAAAAGCGTTAAAAAAGAAGAAAACCTCCAAAACCAAGCCTGAACCTGAAGCAGAGATCTCGGCAAAAGAAGAGGTCGAGGAGCCTTCCGAAGATGTGGGCGCGAAGAAGAAACCCCCCAAGAAAGAAGGTCCAAGGGCACCCATTATCGTTCCTTACACCCAGGCAACGCCTGTCAAGCCGCGCACGAAGAAAGTGGCCAGGCCCAAAACCAAGGAAGAGCCAGCTAGAAAACCAGAGGATAGAACCAGGAAAGTGAAGGTCGAGGAGGTCATCCCCGAACCACCGCCAACTATCAAACCCACAAAAAAAACCAGCGATAAGAAATTTGGCAAGACAAAGGTCAGCCATGATGACCTGGGGGAAAAGAGCAAGCATAAAAAAGCCAAGGTGGATTCCGCGAAACGAGGCAAGAAGAAAGTGGCGACTGTCGTTGAACCTGATGAGGCTGAGATTTCGCGTAACATTAAAAAAGTGCTGCAAAAGACCAGTAAAAAGAAGAAATACCACCGTGAAGCCCAGTCTGTCACCCCGCAGGAAGATGCTCCGGTGATCATCCGCGAATTCACTTCCGTAAGCGAACTTTCCAAACTCATAGACATAAGCGCGGCAGAGATCATATCCAAATTCTTTGCGATGGGGCAGATGGTGACGATGAACCAGCGCCTGGACAGGGATTCCCTGGAAATGATCTGCGAAGAATTCGATATAAACTATAAATTTGAGGATGAATTTGGCGCGGAGATAATTGACCGCGGCAAGGAACAATATGAGGATGTGGAAGAGGAATCGCGTCCGCCCGTGGTGACCATCATGGGCCACGTTGACCATGGCAAGACCTCGATCCTGGATTACATCCGGCAGACAAACATCGTCGCCGGCGAATCCGGGGGTATCACCCAACACATTGGCGCCTACCAGATCGAGATCAACGACAAGAAAGTTACCTTCCTCGACACACCAGGACACGAAGCATTCACGGCAATGCGCGCCCGTGGGGCGAACGTTACGGACATAGCAGTCATAGTTGTGGCGGCAAATGAGGGCCTCAAACCTCAAACCAGGGAAGCCATAGACCATGCCAAGGCGGCAGGGGTGAACCTGATCGTTGCCATCAACAAAATTGACCTCCCGGACGCCAATCCAGACCGCGTTATCGCGCAATTCCTCGAATATGGGGTCAACCTTGAGCAATATGGAGGCGAAGTCCCCTGGTGCAAGACCTCCGCGACCACCGGGGAGGGTATCCAGAATCTGATCGAGATCATCATGTTGACAGCGGAGATCATGGATTTGAAGGCCAAGAGTGAGGTACCCGCATTGGGGGTCGTGATCGAATCCAGCAAAGACCCCAGAATGGGTACGATAGCGACGATCCTGGTTCAGGAGGGAATCCTGAGCAAGGGTGAAATAGTTGTCTGCGGCGCCACGCACGGCAGGATCCGTAAGATCGAGAACGAGCGTGGACAGGAAATGCAGGAGATGCTGCCATCTGACGTGGGCAGGATATACGGCCTCGACGACGCGCCAAAAGCCGGCGATATCCTCAACCAGGTTGATTCGGAGAAAACAGCACGCAGCATCAGCTCTGAACGGAACCAGATCCGCCTGGAGCGCGAAAAATATCAGAACAAGGCCTCGCTGCAAAACATCTTCGCGCGGATCAAGGAAAACGAGATCAACGATCTAAACGTGATCATCAAGACCGATACGGACGGCTCCGCCGAAGCGCTGGCTGATTCCTTTGCCAAGATTACCAACGAGGAAGTGCAGGTGAACATCATCCGGAAGAGCGTCGGCGGCATCAATGAAGCTGACGTATCGCTTGCTTCAGCCTCAAATGCCGTGATAATCGGTTTCCATGTTCGGGCAAATCCCCAGGCCAGGAAGCTTGCCGAGGATGAAGATGTGGAGATCAAGACCTATCAGGTGATCTACGACGCGATCGAGGATGTCAAACTCTCCCTGCAGGGTATGCTTGAGCCAGATTACGAGGAAAAAGTCATCGGTTCAGCGACCGTGAAACAGGTCTTCAAGATCAAGAAGCTCGGGACGATCGCCGGTTGCCAGGTGGACAGCGGAGTGATCAGGCGAAACAGCAAGGTCCGGCTTTACCGTGATGATGTTTTGATCGCGGAAGATGACCTGGCCTCGCTTAAACATTACGCAGACGACGTTAAGGAGGTCCGGGCCGGAACTGATTGTGGACTTTCGCTGGCTGAATATTCTGACATCAAGGAAGGCGATGTGGTCGAATGCTATATCATTGAAGAGGTTGCCAAGAAACTATAATGAAATCACACAGAATTGAAAGGCTGCAATCCGAGCTGAAGAAACTCTTGAATGTGGCGCTCACCCAAAAAACGCGCGATCCCGCCCTGGACTGGGTCGTGATCACAGATGTTGTAATCTCGCGTGACCTCCAGTATGCGAAAATCTATTTTTCGCATTACAACAATCCTGACACTCATGAAAACATCAGGGACCACTTGATAAAGACATCAGGCTTTCTAAAAAAACAAATCGCAGGAGCACATATAATGAGAACGATACCAGAGCTGACATTCTATTATGATGATTCAGAGGACAGAGCCGAGAAGGTTGAAAACCTGCTCGCCAAGATCAGGGATGAATCCGGAAAGGACAACTATGATCCGGATATCAACCTTGACGATTACCTTGATGAGGAAGATGATCTCTTCGATGTGAACGAAGACGAGGAAATATACAAGCAATTCATCGAGGAAGAGGTAAAAGAAGACAAATAAACGGGTTTGAAAAAAGGAAGGCCAAAAGAAAAAATCAATGAAAGACACCACGGAACTGAAAAAAACAATTCTAAGGCATCTTAAACCAGGTCTCAGTATAGGCATCATGTCTCACATAGAACCCGACGGAGATGGATTTGGCGCCAGCCTGGCGCTGCAGCACTTTCTGCGCGCCAAATCACTTGAAAGCGAGATCGTTGTTGATAATTGCAACCTGAAACGTTTCAATTTTTTGATGGAAGGGGCAAAGATCCGCGAATTCAAAAGCGGGATGCGTTACGATCTGCTATTTGTTTTTGATTGCAACAGCTACATCCGGATCGGGAAACGCGAGGAACTGGTGCAGACAGCAGGTTTTACGATCCTGGTCGACCACCATGTCCCGGAGAACGGCGTGATCGAGGGTGATTACAGTTTCGTGGATACATCCGCGGCCTCCGTGGGGGCCATCCTCTTCCGGGCTCTGCAGCCTGAGATAAAGGCCCTGCCTGATAATTTCCGTCTACCGATCGCCAGCTGTATTTACATAACCCTCCTCAATGACACAAACAATTTCATCAATTCAAACACCGATGCCGAGGTATTCAGGATAGCCGCGGATCTCAGCGAGTGCGGCATATCCGCCTCAGGGCTGTACAAATCCTACTTTCTGAATCACAACCCCCTCGAATTACGCTATATCGGAGAAGTTCTTTCCACGATCGAGCTGCATGACGACGACCACATCCTCTACATGTATTCCACGCTGGATATGCAGCGCAGGAACGACCTTACCTCAGATTCCATTATGAACCTCACACGCTGGGTGCAGGGCGTCAATACGGTTCAGGTTATTGCCTACATGCGTGAGGAGGCGCCTGACCTTTACAAACTTAGCCTGCGTTCCACAACCATCGATGTGAATGCCATTGCTGCAATGTACGGCGGGGGAGGGCACACAAGCGCATCCGGTGCCTTGATCCCTGGTGAGATCGACACACTCAAAAAGGACTTGCTGACCCGGCTGAGCACAGCCCTGGGATCCTCAAGAGCCGATGCTTGAAAACAACGGCTTCCTGCTGATAGACAAACCTCCGGGAATTAGTTCGTTCGACGTCATCAGGCGTTTACGCAAGATCACTGGGATCAGAAAGATTGGTCATACCGGCACGTTGGATCCCTTTGCCACAGGATTGCTCATATGTGCCCTGGGTTCTTACACAAGGCTTTGCAAATACCTGGAGGCAGAGGACAAGAGCTATCAAGCCCTGCTCAAATTTGGCGAAGAAACCAGTACCGGAGATATCGAGGGAGAAATAACCAGACGCAGTGAATTGGTGCCCACGGAAATTCATGTGGAAAAACTCAGTTCAGCTGTGTTGGGGCTGACAGAACTACCGATACCACAGTATTCTGCCGTGAAAATAAAAGGTAAACCAGCTTATGCTTACGCCCGCGAAGGTACTGATATTCAACTGGGCAAGCGGGCGGTGCAAATAAAAAGCTTTGAGGTCCTTTCCTACGAGCCGCCTTATCTTTCCTATTCCTGCAGGGTTTCCAAAGGAACCTATGTACGTAGTCTGAGCGAGTTTATTGCCCGGGAACTGGGTACGGTGGGGCACACTGTTCAGCTTTGCCGGACGGCTATCGGCGGGATCGCTATGGCTGACGCGGTTTCGCTTGATGATCTGGAAAGCGATGATCTCAGATCGATCTTTTATCCTCCAGCCAAACTTTTCCCAGATCATGAGCATTATTATCCGGATGAAGAAGAAGCCATGAAACTGAGCCGGGGACAATCAATCCAGCAAGGTGGCGAAGATAGGCCGGCTGTTATCCTCTTCAACGGGGATGGGAACCTGCTTGGTGTTGCCAAACGCAGTGGTAACATGCTTGTTCCAGTTGTAAACCTGGTTTGAGGGTGGATCGTGAAAAGCGTGCTCAGCATAGGAAATTTTGACGGGCTTCACCTGGGGCACTGCAAACTGCTCTCGACTCTGGTCCAGCTTTCCGGGGAACGCGGATTGCGTTCGGTGGTGGTAACTTATGACAATCTGCCCGCCCAATTCCTGAACAACCACTCCAGGCCGCTGTTGCTGATGCCGGCAGAGCAGAAGAAGCAGGGATTGATGGATTTGGGCGTGGATGATGTAAAGATACTCCATTTCGACGAAAAACTCGCCCAAACCAGCGCTGATGATTTTTTGCATGGATATATCATGCCCCATCTTGATCCTGCTATCATCGTGGTGGGCTATGATTCACATTTTGGCCACAAACGTCAGGGCGATTACGATTTCCTCCGGCTTCATTCCGCCGATTACGGTTATGACCTGTATTATGTGCAACCGTTTCTATATCGGGGAAGGGTCGTGAGCAGTTCATTGGTCCGAGAGTTACTTATGAAAGGGGATCTTGATCTGGCTAATGAACTTCTGGTCAATCCTTACACAGTCTATGGCAAGGTTGTCACAAGTTCAGGCATCGGGCGTAAACTGGGATTTCCGACGGCTAATCTTGAACTTTCTGAGGCCAACCAGCTTATTCCCAAATCCGGCGTTTATCTCAGCCGTGTCAATTTGGGGCAAGAAGTGTTTTTTGGATTGACAAATATCGGCTCAGGGCCAACATTGAAAACCAATGGAATTATCGAGATCGAGACCCACATCATCGATTTCACCAACGAAATATACGGAAAACATCTGCGGGTGGAACTTCTGAAATACCTAAGGGAGGAAAAGTTGTTCGCCAGCCAAAACGACCTCAGAAAAGCAATAAATGATGATCTGGCCGAAGCCAGGGAGATCATCAAGGCGGCATTGTGAAGAAACTGGCCATCCTGATATCGCTTGCCCTGGTATTCTGCTTCAGCCATGCACTGGATCACGTTCCTGGGCCAGGTGGCGAGGTTATCACCGCCTCAGAGAGGGAATACGATTTTGCCTACCATTCGGGAACTGATGACTACCACTTCTATGGGTCAGATGTTTGGGCGGTGCGTTTTGATTTCAGTGAGGTTTATCCCAGTTTTGACACCAGCGAGTTTGAGGTCAACAAAGCCCTGCTCTATCTTCCCCAGACGGGTGATTCAGTGCGTGTGGAATTGTTCACCGATGTCCTGGGAACTCCCGGGAACAGCCTGACCTGGGCAAAAGTGGCAGTAACGCAAAACCACATGGAGATCCCGTTCCCACAGACAGTTCAGAATGATTCGCTGTGGCTGGTGGTCACCTATGCCACAGATTTTTATAACCGTTTTGTCTCCGCCTCGGTAGGAGAGGGGACACACAGTTATTATTGGAATACCAACGCCCAGAATCCCTATTTCCAAAGCATGGCCAACGCCGGCTATAACGCGGAGCTGCTGTTTGGACTGGCCGGGGATTTTGTTCTCACCAGCCCGGACCTGCAACTGATTGATTTCGATCTGGCTGGGACCATAGAGCCGGGGGAAATCGTGGGGCCGAAATTCAAACTATATAATCACTCTGATCAGACAATCAACGATGCTGTCCTGGAAATGAACGTCTATTCGCCGGATCCCGGATTTGGCTTTTTTGATACGATCAACCTCACAGAGAGTATACCTCCCCGCAGTTACCATGAATTCGATGAGCAAAGTGCCGGTTACACAGACCATACCTTTGAACTTCCCCATACCCCGCTCCAGCTGAAACTCCGGGCTGAGATCAGCAGCGACACCCTTGATGCGGATCCAGCTTCCAACAACGTCAAGCTCATCCACCGCTTCAGCTTCGATGAGTCCTATCCCATATTTCTGGCGGAAAATTTCCTGCGTTGCGACAATTCCTCGCAGATCACCCTCGTGCAGGACCAGTATGATTTTCCCCAGATCGGGATACTGAACTACTTTCCGATCTTAAGTGACTCCCTTGGGAATGTAGCGGCCCAGATCAGATTCAACTGGTACGATTTCAATTCCCTGCCCCGCACGGCCATCAACGGCGACATGCGGATCAACGGATTTTCCACCTCCTACGGAACCCAATACAGCCAGCTTTGCGCCGAAGCTCCTGGCAACAAAACCTTCATCTCGGATTCCGAATGCCGCTTCAACTATAATGCTCAGAATGACCTGCTGACAACCACGATCACCCTTTTCAACGATGCCACCCTGCTATATTCCTCAGCCACGGAATACAATGTCATCGCCCGGTCGCGCCTGAGCGTGGGCATATTCAGGAAGATCATGCTGGATGGCGCGGAACGATATGTGATATCACACTGGGTGACGCACTCGGAGCCTTTGGACGGTACCCTTGGCGTGGGGGAGAACTACGCGTCTGATTACAACATTGTCCTCAACAACCTATCCCTGGACGAATTGAACCAAAACTACCGACTCTATTACTGGTTGCAGCTATCAGACACCAAAAAGATCCTCTATTCTAACTATAGCGATTTTACGAACGTGGTTTCCACTTCTGATGAACTGGCCGCAATCCCCAGGCTGGTGATATCCTCAAATCCCCTGCGTAAAGGGAAATCAATGCTGATAAGCCTTTCCGGCGGGCGCTCCCTGGAGGGCTTGTCCATTTACAACATCCGGGGGCAGAAGGTGCTCGAGTTTGAAAACCCTGGCAAAAACATTCTGCTGC
>CAYRVG010000069.1:0-3454 GCA_964427765.1 uncultured Candidatus Cloacimonadota bacterium | reverse complement strand
GCCCCAGATCATGCCCCGGGGGCGGTAGCGATAGCCGTAGATCCTGCCCCTGGTCAGAAGTTCGTCCAAAAATTCCGGCGCCAGTCGATCATGCAATTCTTGGGGAACGTAGCGCAGAGCGTTTTTCACCGCCAGGGCGATCTCCCTTTCGCTCAGGTCCAGCCCCCTGTCCGGCGCCCGTCGGTATTGGGGTTCGAAAACCGGATCGGGTGGCAGCACGTTGTCCAGTTTGATCTGAAACTCTTGGTCAGCGGGCATTTTTCAACCTCTCGTTCTTTATCTATATATTTGTATCATAAATATAAACCGGCGCTAACGGTGGATCATCATGCGGCCGCGTCCGTCAATTGCGACACGGTTGGACATCTTTTAATTATTTACTCAAATCAAGGCTTTTTTGTCAAGTTAAAACTGATTTTCACCTTTGGCATTCTCCCAAACTTATTGATTCCTGACATGGGACATACATAAATTGTGCACTAAAACCCCGGAACTAATGCACTGCTTGGAGTTACTTACCTTGTACGCTTTTTCACGCCCCATGGTTTGACACTCCCGCCACCTGCCCACATCCGCCTGAGTTCCCGCTTGTTCAGCGTTTACTCAGAGCGTTGTGAGCGCGTTGCAAGCGAATCACGGATCAGGGTGACCCGTCCTGAAATAGGGTTGACTTTCCCCTCCATATATAGTGGGTTACGCTTACAAAGTCAGGAATTGAGAGGGGGATATGGAAACTCAGAAAAGCACTGAAAAAGACCGGTTAAGCGCGGGAAAAAGAATTGAACACGGATAACAGGATCATGGGGTTTTTCGTCCACGAATTTACACGAATGCGCAACACTGGCTTCCTCGAACCCGCGATTATTGTGCAGAAGAGGCAGGAGCCCAGTACATACACGTGAATTGTGGATCAGAAACTGATGAAGGGGCGCACGACCCCGGCGCGGATGCGGGTGTGGGGATTGAGAAAACAGGAACCGACCTGGGCCAGATCTTTTTGCAGCTCGGTAGGCAGGGGAGAGCTTCCAAAGCCATTGAGGATGAGGATGGCAAGCGGCAAGGATTCGTTTCCGGTGTTGATCACGCCTGGTTCGAAATTCAGCCAGGAAACGAGTTCCGAGGCATCCATCTCATGGCAGACGACCCCGCGGACCCCTTTTTCGGCCAGTTTTTGCAACAATCCTTTATCCGGCGGCGAGGTGAGGGCGACAATACAATCCCTCAGGTCCTCCGTGCCCAGCGCTTCCAGGGAAGTGAGCATCCGGAACTTGCCGTGGCATTGCCTGCCGAAGGCGATCCTGCCTTCGAGCTTTGTGCCTTCATAGCTGATCTCGATGCATTGGGAGGGGACCACTTTGGTGACCTCTCCATGCACGTTGGCTTGGAATTCCATCGGATCGTGATCGTAGACGATGGTTATGCAGCCGGAATCTTTATCGATCTTCCGGACAGTGCCGGTGGAGGGGGATTTCACAAAAACCGGCGGAGATCCCATGGAACTGCGTTCGATCCTTTTGGCCAGCAATTCCCCCTGATAGACGAAGTCCCCTTCCTGCCGCAGCAGATAACGCTTTGCCTTTTTGGGCTTGAGCATGAGCTTATCGGCATAATTCACCTTCACCGGTTTGCCGGAATAATCCTGGATCTCGGAAACAACGAGCAGTCCGGTGTCGGGATCGATGTATTCGATCCTGCCGCGGACGGGGGAGTGCAGATTGCGGGCGGCTCTCTTGTAATGGGGAACTTTCACGGTCTTGGGCACCGAGGCATAGACCTGGTCGATACTCAAGTTATCCCCCGCCTGAACTGATAAGGACTGGCCGATCTCTTCGGGAGTGATCCCGGGGAAACTGGTAAAGCCATTCAAAATATACAATCTGGGCGGATTATAGTGGTTCACAGCAACCACGTCATCCGGTTGCACCCGAGCCCCGGGTTTGAAATTGATGTCTCCCGAGTAAGGCAGTTCCACCCGTTTGATCCAGGTTCCGCTGGTTTTTGCGGGGATCTCGTCCCCGTTGGCGATGGATTTGGCATTGGGTGCTTCCTCAGGGTAGAGGCCGAGTTCCTGTTCGATCTTATCCCTGTGTGAGGAAGGTTCCAGGCGCGTGTCGATCATGACGGGCAGGTCCGTCCTGATGTTTCGCAGGTCCAGCTCCGTGTTTAACTGGCATTTTCCGTGCGGGCTGATCTTGAGGGTTTTATCCCCGGCGGGCAGAAAGTGGAAGGAATCCGGCATCACTTCCAGCATTTGGTTGTTGCCGGGCGAGACGACTTCCACGCTGAGCAGGGTCTTTTTCTCCTTTCCGGGGAAGGCGGGGGCAATGTGCAGGGCAAGCCTTTGCACGCATTCCTTCTCCAGCAGGTGGCGCGAGGTTTCGGGGGCGCTTTCGCTCAAAACACCAAGGTGGGGGGAGATGAAGCGCCGGTCCATCCAAAGCTCGGTGATTCCCTTGGGCCGGGCGGAATCTATCAGGATCATCGCGCACTGGAGTGGATTCTGGGCATGGGCAAAGATACCTCCCGCGCCGATGAGGACGTCAATGTCGCTTTCGGCGAAGCTGAGTTTTTCATCCTCCACCTGATATTCGAAGAGGAGTTCAAATTTCTCCAGTTCGCCCTTCTTCAGTTTGTCCAGAAACCCCATCTTCTGGGTATTGTAATGCATGCGGCGGTGCTGCGCAAGGGCGAAGGAAAGGGCTTCGCGGGCCAGGGCGTGCTCGATGCGGTATTGGCGTGTATCCATGGGAATAGAGGTGGGGTTGAGGCATTTATTGGCGATATAATCCCGCAATTCTGATTCCCCGATATCCCCGGGCAGCCAGCGCAGGAGTTTTTCTGGCCCGCATTCGCGCAGCACGTTCCAGGCGCTGTAACTCATTCCAAGGTTCGCGCTCACGGTCCTGTGATAATACCTGTTGATGTGGCTGAAAACGTCGGTGGTCGCGCCGCCTATGTCGAAGGCGAAGATGTTCCGCTCCTGGTTTTCTGCTATGAGCTCAAGGGATTTGTGGACCCCGACGGGGGTCGGAATGATGGGCGCGGAGACCGCCGGCTTGACCCCAGCGTAACCGGGTGCGTGTTCCATCACGTTTTCCATGAAAAGCTGCTGAATCTTATCCTGGGTCGGTTTTAGATTTTCTGTATCGGACGTGGGCCTGAGGTTGGGGAGGGTGTAAAGGTTGAAGGCCTTTGAGATCAGCTTACTGATGATCGGCACGGCATCCTTGTTCCCCGCGTAGATCGTGGGTATCCTGGCATCGAGATCGAATTTCGGGCGGGGATCGGCGATGCGGACGATCTCCGCCATCCTCAAAACACCGGATATGGCGCCGCCGTCCGTGCCCCCGCAAACGAGGATCATGTCCGGATGGAGATTGCGCATGGCGAGCATCTGTTCCATGGCCTGGCGTTTGTCGTCGATGGCAAAGGTATCGAGGATCACGCCTCCGGC
>CAYRVG010000068.1:0-2372 GCA_964427765.1 uncultured Candidatus Cloacimonadota bacterium | reverse complement strand
ATCTTTTCGGCTTCCAGGTCCAATTCCTCGTCGTCCGGCATCTCGGGCACGACGGTGATATCGCGGACCTTGTCCTTTTCCTTGAGATTGATGAGGCGGACGCCCTGAGTGTTTCTGCTGATCAGGGAGATATCCCCCACTTTCTGGCGGATGATCATCCCGTCCTGGGTAACGATCATCAGGTCATCCGTGTCATCCACCTTCATCAGGGCGGCCAGGTGTCCGTTGCGGGCGGTGGTCTTGAGGGTGATGACGCCCTTGCTGCCGCGGCGTGTGGCTTTGTAGGCCGAGACCTTGGTGCGCTTGCCGTATCCGTTCTCGCTGATGGCCAGGATCGTGTTGCCGCCGGGAGTCCCATTCTCGATCACGTCATCCTGGGAGATGACGGTCATGGCGATGACGTAATCCTCGTCGCGCAGGCGTATCCCCCGCACTCCGCGGGTGAAGCGGGCGGTGGCGCGGAAATCCTTTTCGCTGAAGCGGTTGCAATAGCCGTTCTTGGTCGCCAGGATAATTTCGTCGTTCCCTTCGGTGATGCGCGCGTCAATGAGCTCGTCCCCGGGCATCAGCTTGATCGCGAGGATCCCGTTGCTGCGGGGCCGGCTATAGGCGACGAGGGGGGATTTTTTGATCGTCCCGCCCCGGGTGCACATGACGATGTTTTGCTCGGTGCCGAAATTTTTGAGGGTGACGAAAGCCCTGATCTTCTCGTTTTCCTGGAATTTCACGAGGTTGACGATCGCCTTGCCCCGCGCCGTCCTGCCGGCTTCAGGGATCTCATAGACCTTCAGCCAATAGCATCGGCCCAGATCCGTGAAGAGCAGGATATAGGAATGCGTGGAGGCCACGAAAATGTAGTGGATTATATCCTCTTCCTTGAGCTTGGAGCCCGTCAATCCCCTGCCGCCGCGGCCCTGGACCTTGTATGTGTCTATGGGCAGGCGTTTCACATAGCCGTCGTGGGTGATCGTCACGACCATCAGTTCGTCGGCGATCATATCCTCGCGGTTGAGCAGGCCGCTGTAGGTTTCCAAAATCTTGCTGCGTCTGGTATCGGCAAATTTTTTCCTGATCTCCTGAGTTTCTTTTTTCACGATCTGGATGCGCAGGTCCCTGTTTTCAACCAGTTTTTTGAGGCGGTTGATCGTTTTCAGCAGTTCCTGATATTCGGTTTCGATCTTATCCCTTTCCAGGCCTGTAAGCCTTTGCAGACGCATGTCCAGTATGGCTTTGGCCTGTATTTCGGAGAGCCCGAATCTGGCCTGGAGCTGTTCATTCGCCTCGGCGGGGGTCTGGGAGGCCCGGATCGTGGCGATGACCTCATCCAGATTGTCGAGGGCAATTTTATAGCCCTCCAGGATATGCAGCCTTTCCTCGGCATTTTTGAGCTCGAAGAGGGTGCGGCGGAGAACCACGTCATGACGGAACTGGATGAAGTTGTTGAGCAGATCCTTCATGCTCACGACCTGGGGAACGCCGTCTATGAGGCAGAGGTTGATCACCCCAAAAGTATTCTGCAGCTGAGTGTATTTGTAGAGCTGATTGAGCACGGCATTGCCGTCTGCGTTACGCTTTATCTGGACCAACAGGCGCATGCCGTCGCGTCCGGATTCGTCACGGATATCGCTGATGCCTTCGATCCTCTTGTCCTTGACGAGTGAGACGATCTTTTCGATCAAGAGGGTCTTGGTCACCTGGAAGGGTATGGAGCGGATGATGATGACTTCCTGTTCGTTGCGCATGACTTCGATATCCGCCTCACCCCTGATGACGATCCGGCCGCGTCCGGTCTCAAAATAATCCTTGATCCCTTCGGTGCCGAGGATATAGCCCCCGGTGGGAAAGTCCGGACCGGGCACGAACCGGCGCAAATCGCTGGAATCGAGCTCCGGATCCTCGATCAGGGCGACGACCGCGTCACAGATCTCAGAGATGTTGTGGGGCGGCATGTTTGTCGCCATGCCCACGGCTATGCCCGAACAGCCGTTGACCAGCAGATTGGGGATCCGCGAGGGGAATACGACCGGCTCCTTGCGGGTATCGTCGTAGTTCGAGACAAAATCCACAGTGTCTTTTTCCAGCTCGCCGAGCATCTCCACCGTGGCTTTCTGCATCCGGGCCTCAGTATAACGCATGGCCGCCGGCGGGTCGCCGTCAATGGAGCCAAAATTTCCCTGCCCCTCGACCAGCGGATAGCGCATGTTCCAGGGCTGGGCGAGGCGCACAAGGGTCGGGTAGACCACCTGTTCCCCGTGGGGGTGGTAGTTTCCCGAGGTATCTCCGGCGATCTTGGCGCATTTGCGGAAATGGCCGCCGGGGGAGAGATTGAGCTCGTGCATGGCAAATATGATGCGCCTTTGCGAAGGTTTGAG
>CAYRVG010000067.1:0-21956 GCA_964427765.1 uncultured Candidatus Cloacimonadota bacterium | reverse complement strand
GTTGATGATCGTGTCAATGTTGTATTTTTTCACAACTTCAAACATCTTGCCGGCATCGAGGGCATCCATCTTCTCACAGGGTCCGCCTTCCATGATTTCGGGAATCAGGGGTGTTTTGCGGTAGGTTGCGACAACTGAATTTTCGGAATAAATCTTTCTCAGGTAGGGGACGAGCTCAGAACCAATTTGTCCGGCTGAACCGATAACGAGGATGTTTTTCATCTATTTCTCCATTTGGAATTTATTTTAATTGGACATAATATCGCCTGTGCTCAGATTGTCAATACCATTAATGATATTGCGCTGAGCCGGCTTTGTATGTTTACCAGATCCTGATAGGCTGCGGACAGTTATCGGACATATTCTCGGATCTTTTGAACAATGTCCGCGCAAATGTCTTCAAGCGCGTTGTTGACCATGTCTACTTCGGAGGGGGGAAGGGGCTCTTCTTTGGACACCAGATCCAGGGCTTCGTCCGAAAGTAACTTGATCTTCCCGCTTTTCACGCGACCCCAAACATCAGACCAGGAATCCTGGGCAGTAAGGGTTTCCTGAAGTTTGATCTTTCCCGTGGGAACCTCGATCAGATTGAAGGAGACGATGATATCCACGGAAGTCGTTTTAGTGTACTTATCATAAACACAGGTGACATCTTCCCGGATCTTACGGGTTTTTTCCTTGCCCTTGTCATCTATGTAAGTTTCCTCTCCGGTGACCATGTTTTGGCTCTCGCTTAATTCCACAGATTTAACGCGCGGAGCAACATAATTGATCTGGACGATCTTCCCCGTCAATATCTCATGCGCTCCCAAAACAGCTCCAAACGCTGTAACGCTTGCCTGGTCTATGATCTCAGGAGCCGCATACTGCTGTTCGATCAGAAGCGCTTCGACCTGGTCACGCGTGATGACCTCTGTGTGTTTGCTGATGAGCTCATCTTGAAGCATCTTGCTGGTGATGGAATCCGTAATCAGGTCCTGCAGGCTGCCGTATTTTGTCCAGGAACCGCTTTTATCCTCAAAGGGAAGTATGGCAATGCGTTTTATGGCAGATTCCCTGGTCTGCTGATAACGAAGCTCCGCATCCTTGTAGTTCGGGATATAGTTCAAGGCTGTTTTGAATTCTTCGGCGGCTTCCCTCTGGGTGTCCGGGTTGTCGCTGCTCTGTGCAAGCTGGATACCTTTGTTGTAATGCGTTTCGGCCGCTTTGAGCTTGCTCTCGGCGAGGGGAGTTTCATAATTTTTTGTCTCAAACTCGTAGGTTGCACCGGTTTTTTTGTCACGCATTGGATTGATCGGAGCGATCTTGTTCTGAATGCTGATCAAAGCGGTGTATTCAGCCACAAGTTTATCCCACATGTCCTCTTCCTTAGCGGCTTCTATCTGGTTTATCCTGGCCTCCCTAATGGCAATTACTTTGGGATAGGTTTTCTTGATCAATTTCTGTGCATTTTTATACTCTGGTTTGAGCATGAGGGAAGCGACACTTGAATCGAGTGATTTCTCGTACTGGGCTTTGTTGTATTCCTTGGAAGCCTGTCTGTAGAGGGTTACGTTTTTGCTGCAGGCTGCTACAAAAATGATCAAAAGGATGAGTCCTGCTATCTTGAATCTTGTGCAAACAAACATAATAAACTCCAAAAAAATCTTTTAAAATCATTTGGCAGATTTGGGGTTTGCTGTCAAGACAAATGTGGAGTTACAGACCGATCTGATTACGGGCGTTGTTTTAACGCCCATTTTTTTATCTCCGCAAAATTTTCTTTTGAAATTGGCATAATATGGGAATAAATTTTGCTTACTTATAGATGTCAGTGATTCAAATTAACATCCATGTGGAGGATTTTTGATGCTGAGAAAGCATTTGTTGCTGATACTAGCGGTTCTGATCCTGATTCTGGGCGGTTGTGCCACGCGTAACACTGCCTGGGAGGAAGAGAACATCCTAACCCTCATCAAAGAGGTCCCAATTGTGGGTGACCCCCTGGATATCAGCTTTGATGACGAAAATATCTATATTGCCCTGGATCAGGGCGGAATATCGATCATAGACAGGACCGACTATTCCCAAAGCTGGCTGACCGAACTTTCAGCTGATGACAACTCTGTTGTTACGCTCTATAATATCCGCAGTATATCAGTCGTGGGTGAACATAACCGCCTTTTCTTCAACGAAACCTATGGCGCGGACAATATCACTATCGTGGATACCCAGGATCCGGACACTTTGAAAGTGATCGATTCGATCACCGGTGCCACACAGGACATCCAGGACATGCTGGTCCAGGCGATACCAAACCCCACGGACGACAATATCATCGAACTGCTTTACTGCGCTGGGCGCAATGTCCATTATGGGGAATACAATGGTGATCTATGGCTGGGGAGCACCTTCAGCATTTATCCCCCCGTTCCGGCATCGGGAGTAGCCCTGAGCGAGCAATACGTGTTTGTGGCAGCGGAACAAAGGGGATTGATGATCTACGACCGCGAGACGCAGGAGTTGGTTAGTGAAATCGCGGTTCCGGGCGAAGCCCTGAAAGTTACGCTGGCAGGCGATTACGCTTATATCGCGGGACGCCAGTCCGGATTGAGCGCGGTAAATATCTCCCAGATCGAAGAACCGGTCCTCATGGGCAACGTTGAAACAACAGGCTATGCCCGAACAGTTGACGTATGGGGTAATCTGGCTGTTGTCAGTTCCGGCGGCGGCGGCATCTACCTGTTTGATATTTCAAGCCCAGGCAATCCGAGGCTGATCCAGAATTTGAGTTCGGTCGGTTATAGCAACAATGCCAGGTTCTGCGCTGGCAAGTTGATTGTTGCCACGCGCGATCAGGGCGTTCTGATCTACGCTATCGACTGATGCGATCAAAAGCAAAAATCATAAATCCATTTAATCCTGGAGCGCAAAACTCCAGGTTTTTTAATTTGAGATAAGAGGATCGAAGGATGAGAAATTTCCTTTTAGCAATGATGCTTGCAGTTTTGGGATTGACCACTCTTTATGGAGCGGCACCAACCTCCGGAAAGATGTTTAGCATAGTAAACTCCGGAACCAACCAGATCAGGTTTGAAGTAAACGCTCTGCAGCCTGAGATAACCGAATCCACCCAAGACGGCAGGGAGGTTCGTGAAATAGGCATTTCCGGAGCCATGGCCACAGCGACAAATGGCATGCCGGAACTCCCCGTCCTGAGCACAATGATTGCGATGCCCCCGCAGGGTGGTTATACGCTTAACTGTACCTATTCAGACGTGGAGATAATCCCCATGGCGAACCCCAGGATACACGTAAATGATGAGGGTTCAGCACCTGCGAATCTTTCCCCGGAGGGTTTCTTCCCAGCGGAGATAGCCACTGGCTCTGAACCCTCCATTTTGAGGGATTTCAGGGTGATCCAGGTGAATGTATATCCTTATCAATACGATACTGCGAACAATCAGTTGAGATATTACAGCGATATTCAGGTCACGCTGGATTTCAATTCTGATGCGGGCAGCAACGAATTGCCGGATTATACCGGTTACAGCTATGCTTTCAAGAATCTCTACGAAGCCCAGATAGCGAATTTTGAGGATTACCGCAACCTGATCGTGGCACCCGCCCAGGCGAGGATCCTGCTCATACACGGGCATTCCACGGATTCAGTGTTTATTACCAAGTTGAACGAATTCATTACCTGGAAACGCCAGAAAGGCTATGCGGTGGACGCCGTCAGCACTCAGGTCGCGGGATCATCCACTTCAGCGATCAAGAACTATATCCAGGCCCGGTATGACGATCCCAACACCAGGCCGGATTTCATCATCCTGATGGGTGACACATCGGGAAGTTATGCCATCCCAACATATATTGAGAACCTCAGTGGTTATTCGGGCGCCGGGGATTATCCCTACACCCATCTTGCCGGCAGTGACCTATTGGGCGATGTTTTCATTGGCAGGATCTCAGCAGAGAACCTGGCTCAACTCACGACCATCCTGGCAAAGATCTATGTGTATGAAAGGGACATCAACATCGAAGGGGACGCCGCGGCCTGGCTGGACAGGATACTCCTCATCGGGGATCCCACATATTCCGGCATATCGACGATCTATAGCAACAAATACATCCTTGAGACCTCCATCAGGGAAAACCCTGATTACACCTATATCGAGAACTATTCAGGCGGCTACAGTTCCACGATGAATACCGGCATCAACCAGGGTGTGAGTTTCTTCAATTACAGAGGTTATATTGGCATGAGCGGTTGGAGTCCCTCATCCAGCCTCATCAACGGTCCCAGATTGCCCCATACCGTCATCCTCACCTGCGGCACGGGTTCTTTCAACTATACGAGCACATCTGAGGAGTTCATCAGACTCGGTACCGAAGCCATGCCCAAGGGCGCATTGACCTCCATAGGGATGGCAACGAGCGGCACACACACAATGTTCAACAACGCCCTTTCTAACGGTATATTCGACGGTGTTTTTCTGTATGGTATGCGCAGCATGGGCGAGGCCCTCCTGAACGGTAGATTGTATCTTTGGAACATTTATGGAGCGTCCCATACGAACCAGGCGAATTATTTTGCGCATTGGTGCAACCTGATGGGTGACCCGACGGTGGAGACCTTCATAGGCATCCCAAAACAGCTTTTCATAACTGCCCCTGATTCAATCCCGCGCGGAACCTCCTATGTTGATATTTCTGTTACAGACGCCCAGATGAACCCGGAAGAGAACGTCAGCGTGACGCTTTTCAACTCCAGCTATGGCAACGTCGTATCCAAAGGATTCACGAACGCCCAGGGTGAGGTTACCTTGTTCATCCCGTCCTTCATAAATTCCGAGATCGTCATCACGGCCTCCAAGCATGACTGCAAACCTGTCCAGAATTCTCTCAGCCTTGATCAATCCGGCTCGCTTGTCTATTTTGAGAAATCGATAATTGACAACGGGAATTCGGGTTCAGAGGGCAATGGCGATGGTTTCATCGACGCGGGGGAGACGATCGCCCTGAACCTTGAGATAAAGAATACGACAGCCCAGACCATAACCGGGATCAGCTCCCAACTGAGCTCACCCGATACGTTCGTCAGCATAGGCCAAACGCAATCGGATTATCCGGACATCACTCCCCAGGGGACAGGCCTGAACTCCACGCCCTTTCTGATCTCCTTTGGCAACGGCATCTCCCCTCAGCACGACACCCGCTTTGTCCTCAACCTTACTGACACGAATAGCGCGGAGTATGAGATAATCTTCCATCTTGGCAGCTTCAACGGAAATCTGGAAGCCACCAACTACAGCGTCAGTGCCGGTGGGGACGGCATTCTCGATCCCGCGGAAACCGGCATATTGACCGTCAGTATAACAAACAACTCCATCTGCGCGGTGGGGGACATTTACGGGGAACTGAGGTCTCTGAACGACCTGGTCGTGGTCACCGATTCAATATCATTTTTCGGCAACGCGCCAGCCGGAATGACCATCAATTCAGTTGATGGTTACAGTGTCTTTGCCCGGCCGTTGTTGATCCCCGGAATGATGATACCCTTCAGTCTCAGACTCTACAATTCCGAAGGATTCGAACAAACCACTCATTTCAACATTCCGATCGGTTACGTGGATCAGAACACCCCTCTGGGGCCTGATGAATACGGCTATTTCATCTATGACGTCACGGACACAGCCTATCCGGATTGCCCCTCCTATGATTGGATTGAGATCGTTCCCAGTTTGGGAGGAAGCGGAACCCAGATCACCGGTTTGAACGATTCCGGTTCCAGCGGCGATGAGGGAGACCAAGTTGGCAGCGACGCCCTGGAAACGATCGACCTTCCCTTCACATTTCCCTTCTATGGCGTGGAATATAACGAGATAACCGTGTGCGTGAACGGATTCATCGTCTTTGGCACGACCGAGAACGGCGAATTCCGCAACGGACGGATGCCCGTTGGACTCGGGCCCTCGCCGATGATCGCCCCCTTCTGGGACGACCTGATCATCCTCTCAGGCGGAGGGGTGTATCAGTATTATGACGCGGATGAACACATCTTCATCATCGAATACAACAACCTCAAGAACGGCTATAACCGTGTCTCGGAAGAGACATTCCAGGTGATTTTTTACGATCCCATGCATTATCCGACCAGCATGGGAGACGGAATGCTCAAATTCCAGTACAAGGTTTTCAACAACGTCGATATTGGTGGCGGAAGCTATACCCCGATCCATGGAAACTACTGCACCGTGGGGATCCGTGACCACACGAACCTGATGGGACTGGAATACACCTACAACAATCAATACCCCCCGGCTGCCCAACCTCTTTCCAATTACAAAGCGCTACTGGTGACAACTGTACCCGTCCTGCATGAAACCCCCCATCTTGTGGTGGGTGAACTCATCCTCAACGATGCCAATGCGAACTCCCACCTTGAGCCGGGAGAAACAGCCCAGATCGGGATCAAACTGAACAACCTGGGCCTCAATACTGCCACAAATGTAAACATTAACGCCAGTACAGTGAGCCCGTTTTTGATCTTCCAAAACTCCACAAGTTCATATCCGGACATTCCCGGCAGCGGTTCCGGCATAAACATCCATCCGATCGAAGTAACCGCCCTGCCGGATTGCACGGACAATCTTGTTATTCCGCTTGAATTTGAGGTAACGATCGACGGCGACGAATGGCTCTACACCATGAGCCTCACCATCAGGAAACCCTTCATCGAGGTGAGCGGGATCTACATCAATGACATACAGGGAAATGGGAACGGGCTTTCGGATCCAGACGAGACCTTCAGCATGATCGTGAACTACACGAACAACGGAAGCGTCGACGCGACCAACCTGACCAGCAACATCACCTGCATGAGCGATGAGGTCACGATCACCAATCCGGGACATCTAATACCCCTTATCCCGTCAAACACGACCTGCCAGGCGGTTTATGAGGTCACACTTTCGCCCAATGTCATCGTCGGGAATAACCTTACTTTCTACCTCACGTACATAGGCGATTCCATCGATGCCCAAAACGAGCAGATCCTGCTCAATGTCGGCACAACGGGCATGATGGAGGATTTTGAAGCATCTGACGGTGATTTTGTGCCCCAGCCAACTTCGAATGGCTGGCAATGGGGCGTTGACAACACCGCCCAAGCCCATTCAGGAACCATGGTCTGGGGAACCCTTCTCAACCAGCAGTATCCAAACAATGCGAACTGGACCCTCACCTCTCCTTCCGTCTTTGTGGGCTCGAACTTCGTTCTCGAATTCTGGCATTACTTCAATACGGAAACGAATTATGATGGGGGAAACGTGAAGATATCAACCAATAACGGCAGCACCTGGACCCTTATGACGCCTTACGGCGGCTATACCCAGTCCAATGTCGCCGCCCTGAACGGACCGGGATATGCCGGAAACAGCGGCGGTTGGGTGCAGGCGCGCTTTGACCTAAGTGCGTTTGCCAATCAGAACGTCCGATTCCGCTGGGTCTTTGCCTCGGACACGATGATCCAGGGCCAGGGCTGGTATATCGATGATGTCCAGACAACGGGATTCGTTCCCTTCGCGGGAAAGGTCAACGGTGCCGTGGCTTCCTCCAATCCGGAAATAGATTTCGGAGAGGTTCTGATCCAGAATCCTGCTGCGATAGCCACCCAACCTGATACTGAGGGCAATTACGCACTGTTCCTGCCCTCGGGTACGCACACGGTCACTGCCTCCGCTCCCGGTTATCTCAGCGACGTATACGAAGCAAATCTGAACCTGGACAATCCTCTCGTGACCCATGATTATTATCTGGGATACTTTGCACCAGCTACAGGGCTTGATTACAGCGTCGTCAATGACACACTCCATTTAACCTGGTCAGCTCCGGATGAGCCACTATATCCGGTCCAGAACTACAAAGTGTTCAGACGTATCAACGCCGGCGCTTATGAACTTTTGGGAATTTTCGATTCACCCGTATACAATGAGTATCTCATCCTTCTGGGGATGTATCGCTATTATGTCGTTACCGTTTACGAATTTGGAGAGAGTGTGGGTACTGAGCCGATCGAATTTGAATTTCCCATCGTGGCCGATGACGATCAGTTAACTCCACCCCTCGTAACCAGATTGTATCAGAATTATCCCAATCCCTTCAACCCCACAACCACCATCAGATTCGACCTTGCCTCTCCGGGCAGGGTCAAACTGAGCGTTTTCAACATAAGGGGTCAGCTGGTAAAACGGCTGAATGATGATCTTCTGGCGGCCGGAACACATAACATTGTCTGGAACGGCAGGGATGATGATAACAGAAGCGTCTCCTCGGGGATCTACTTCATTCGTCTGGAATCCAGGGATCTCAACGCCGTCAGCAAGGCCATCATGATGAAATGAACTCCCTGACAATGTGCCTTCGAATATACAGACTAAGTGCCTGAAGAATAATAAGTATGGAAAAGGACAGCCCAGGCTGTCCTTTTCACGTAACAACTTGTGGTTTCCCAGGCCTGAATTTCCCCTTTTCCCTGACCGCCTCATCACTGCCTGACCATGCGCTCAGTAAACGCTGAACCAGCGGGAACTCAGGCGGTTGTGAGTTTGTGGCCGGCGAATCAGCAAATAGGATGATCTCAATGGAGCCAAAGTTTTAAACATCCATTGATTATGAGTAAGCGCTTGATTCCAGAGTTCCGCCAAAAAAATACAAAGGGCCATCACAAGATTTGCTTGAGAGTTTCAGATAGATTTGACCCCCGGGCAAAGGCCGGTCCGGATCTTCATAACAAATTCTGGTTCTTATTCGATGTAAATTTCTATTTCTGCTTCTGCAAGTTGCTCATCCATCCATTCCTCAAACCAGTTTTCAAGCAGATTGGCGGCAAACATCCTTCTGATATCCTCAGTTGGAACATCCATCGTTTTATCAGATTCAACGGAAATTACTCTGGGGATGAAGACCAGATCGCCCATCTGGTGGCATCTCTGCTGTTCGCCATTGTTATGACGCCTAATCGTTTCATAGAATATGTTTTCAAAACTCATGCCATTGATGAGCGTCGAGCGGTCCATGTTTTCCATCCTGATCGTTTTGGCATGATCAGGAACACTCTGTTTACCAGCCAGGATATCATTGGCAAGTTCCAGGGCCATGTCCCTGCCTTTTTGTTTGGCTAGCCTGGCCTGGATCTCATCCTGCACACGTTCAAGCGGAATGACGTTGTCAGGATTGTTCTCATGCAGTTCCAGGACGACCCATCCCCCAAGTACATCGGAATAGATGGGTTCAAAGATAAAACCTGCTTTTTTTCCTTGAAGCTGGCCTTCCACATATTCCATGATACTGGGGTCGTCGATCCAGACATCGCCGGAAGTTATCTTTCCCGATCTTTGGAGGGTAAGGTCCATTTCATAGGCCGCTTCTTCCAGGCCAATGGACGATGCGAGCGCCACAACCCTTTGCACTCGCAGCAATTCAAGCTCAATACTCGTTTTGGATGGCACATAGGGAATTAGCAGCGTGTGGAAGCCGCACATGCTTTTGGTCCGCTGTACCAACTGGTATATGGTGTAACCTTCAGGACCTTCGACAGGCTTGCTGAAACTGCCTTCTTTCAGTTTACTGAGTGTGGCGTAAACCTCCGGATCAAGATCGCTGTTCCTGATAAACCCCGCATTTTTGTAGACAAGGTGGGGAAACCGGGGCATGTACTTATCCAGGATCTCGTTTACGCCTGATCCACTGCTCAGATCCGTGTATAGGGAATCTGCCAATACGCTGCTGCTCCGAGTGTCGGTTTGTGTGGGCGTAACATCCATGACGGTCCAGTATACGCTGTAATCCGGCTGAAGCTTGTAGGCATCCATATTCTTCTCGTAGTAAGACCGGATCTCATTACCGCTGACATAGGGATCAATGTCCCTGGCGTCTATGACGGTCCATTCGATATCGGCTTCGCTTTGCAGGATCCTGGTTATCATTTTCTTTTTCTCAGAAGTAAGCAGTTCATCACGGATCAGATGCTTCTGCAGTTTCATTATGGGGATCTTATATTCCTGGTAGTCCTCACGCAGGGGCTGGAGGTTTTCAGGCGTGTCAAATTGCAAGGATTGATAATATATCCGGGTGTCAAATTTGCCGTTGGTCTTGAATTTGGGCGAATTGAGGATATATTCAGGGATATTGTTTTTCAAGGTGTCGATCACTTCCTGATGCGATACCTTGATATCATATTTTTTGAAATAATCGGTCAGTATAACGTGCTTGGCCGCGTCATTCCAGGTTTGGCGCTTTATCATCTCGATTTCCGCTTTATCCGGGGGCCTTCTATTCAGTATCTGGAAATTGTTGTAATGCCCACGGTAAGAGTCCCAGAAAGCCATGACCTGGATAGGCGTGCCGTTGATGCTGCCCGCGAGGTTGCTCTTGTTTGTGGTGCAACCTGTGATCATTCCCAAGGCCATGATAATGATCACAAGGTGGGGGAGAAGGGTTGATATCGTCTTTTTCATAAGCGTTCCTGAATGTCCTTTAATTTGCGCCAGGCTTCGATCGGCGTAAGTTCATCAAGGTTAATTTCTTTTATCTCATTGATCACTGGGTCCAACTCCGCAGCTTTATCTGCCAGAACATCATAAAGTTCGAGCTGGGGTGAGTTTTGATTTAGTTTTCTGCGAATGGAGGCCGTGAGCCCTTGGGGTGAGATCTCGTGTTCCTCCAGGTTTTTGAGGATCTCCCGGGCTCGGCGGATCACGCGATCCGGGATGCCTGCCAATCTGGCCACCTGGATCCCGTAACTCTGGTCGGAGCCGCCCCGTTCGACCTTGCGGAGAAAGATCATTTTGTCGCCGAATTCCTTGACCAGGACGTTATAATTCCTGATATCGGCATAGATGTTCTCAAGTTCTGTCAATTCGTGGTAATGGGTGGCAAAGAGGGTGAGTGTGTGTTTGAATTTCTGGATGTATTCCACAATGGACCAGGCAAGGCTCAAACCATCAAAAGTAGAGGTTCCCCGCCCGATCTCATCCAGCAGGATCAGGGAATCGCTGGTGGCGGTGTGAAGGATGTTCGCGGTTTCGATCATTTCCACCAGGAAGGTGCTCTGCCCCTGGGCGAGGTTGTCCGAGGCTCCGACACGGGTGAAAACGCGGTCAAATATGGGCATTCTCAGTTTTTTGGCCGGCACGAAACTTCCGATCTGCGCCATTATTGCCAGCAGACCTACCTGCCGCAGATAGGTGGATTTTCCTGCCATATTGGGACCCGTGAGGATGGCGATGGTTGTATTTGGATAATCAAAATCAGTATCATTGGGAATAAATGCTTCATCGATGAGCTTCTCGATCACAGGATGCCTGCCGGCTTCGATATGCAGGGCTCTTTCGTCGCTGAACTCGGGACAGCAGTAGTTGTTTTGGCGGGCCAGTTCGGCCAGAGAACTCAGCACATCGATCAAGGCCACGGCTTCACCCAGTTTTTGCAACTGCTCCAGATACGCGGCAAGTTTTTTGCGCAGATCTTTATACAGTTCATATTCGAGGTTTTTGATCTTTTCCTCGGAACTGAGTACCTTGGCTTCAAATTCCTTGAGGCGGGGTGAAATGTAACGCTCGGAATTCACCAGCGTCTGCTTGGCCACGTAATAATCCGGCACCTTGCTTTTCTGCCCGGAGCTAACCTCGAGATAATAGCCAAAAACCTTGTTATAGCCGACTTTGAGTGTGGATATGCCGGTTTTTTTACGTTCATCATCCTCCAGGCGGGCGATCCAGGACTTTCCATCGTGGATGATCTCCAGCAGTTCCTTGAGATCTGGGTCGTAATCGGATTTGAAGATGCCACCCTCGGTTATCGTTGTCGGAGGTTTTGGCCGGATCGCCATTTCAATGAGTTCGCTTATCTCATCAAATCCCTGCAGCTGTTCCGCGAATACGCCAATCAACGGCTCATTGAAGGAGTTCAGTTTATCCCTCAGTTCCACCATTATCCACAAGTAGGATTTAAGGGCGATCAGTTCCCGCGGATTGATGCGCAGGGCTCCCAGTTTGGATACCAGCCTGGAAATGTCCCCGATCTCGTGCAGGCAATTCCGGACATCCTTCAAATAGGCCGTGTTGGTTAAAAAAGCTTTGATCACGTCCTGACGCTTTTCGATCTGCTGCCTATCCAGCAGGGGATGCAGCAGCCAGTTGTTGATCAAACGAGTGCCCATCGGGGTTTGGGTTTGGTCCAGGATCGCCAGCAGGCTGCCACTGCGGTCTCCGTAACGGATGGATTTGGTCAGCTCCAGGTTGCGCCGGCTGATCTCGTCAAGCTGCATATAGTTTGCCAGCGAATAATATGTCAGGGATGTTATGTGGCCAAGCGGTACCTGGTAAAGGGACTGGACGTAGGCTAGGGCAGCCCCCGCGGCAGTCGCGCCAAGTGCCCGGCCATGCGCGTCATAGGCTTCCAGGGAATGCACCCCAAAATGTTCTTTGAGGGTGGAGGAGGCTTCCGAGGGTTTGAAGAGCCAGCTGTCAAAAATGGTGATCGTTGGTTTGTGGTCGAGATCCAGACTCTTGATGAAATTCTCAGATCTTATCCCGTCCACGATTATCTCGGTGGGTCCAAGGCGTAGGAGTTCATTCGCGAGATCCTGCAACATCAACTCGGTAAAACTGAATTCCCCGGTGGAGAGATCCAGCGTTGCCAGGCCTATCTTGCGTTTTTCGTTTTCATAATAGACGGCGCTGAGATAATTGTTGGAACTCCCCTCGATCATGGAGTGGTCCAATACAGTTCCCGGGGTAATTATCTCCACAACGGCGCGTTTGACCAATCCCACCGCTTGCTTGGTGTCCTCGGTCTGCTCACAGATGGCGACCTTGAGCCCTGCTTTGATCAGTTTGTCCAGATAGTTATCCAGAGCATGATAGGGAAAACCAGCCAGAGGGACGGCATTTTCGCTCTTCTTATCCCGTGAGGTGAGGGTTATGTTGAGTATTCTGGAAGCGGTGTGGGCGTCTTCAAAGAATGTTTCGTAAAAATCCCCCATGCGGAAGAGGATCAATTTATCCGGATGTGCCCGCTTGACGTCCTGGAACTGTTTCAGCATGGGTGTGAGCTTGGTCTGGGACGTCTTGGGCAATTTCATTTGATCAGAAGCGGGTAATGAAACAATCTATGCTGTTGTTGAGAAGTGTCTGCCGGGCTGATTCCGCGTCAGTCCGCGTGAATGGACCGCAGACGACGACCCAGGGCGTATCCGGCCTCGCATCGTCTGCAAAGTAACCCGCGGCCAGATTAAGATCCCGGATGGAAAGGGAAAGCCTGCTGGCATTATCCTCGTTGCTGAATCTTCCCGCCTGCACGAAATATCCTCCCGTCGGTTTGGCATTGAGTTTGACGGGGGAAGTGAGGTCAGCCGGGGGACCGGGATGAGGCTCGGGCACGCATTGGCCCGGGAAGGAGGGTATATCCATCTGCGTGTAGGGATAAAGGAAGGAGACATCCACCAAAGAGCCGAATTTTTGCCTTAATTCAAAGATACCGTCTTCGATCAAAAAGGCCGTTTCTGAATTTCTGTCCATTTCAAAACCCTGCCGGAAGACCCGTAGGGCTTCTTGGGGATTTTCCGCCAGTTTATACAGGGTTCCCAGACGATAATAAAACTGCTGCTCGTTGGTGGGGTAGCCTTTGAGAGACTGCAGTTTTCTCAGGGTGGTGATCCCGCTCTGGTATTTCCTTTGGGCCTCGTAGGCTCCCGCGATCAAATAATATGCCTCCTCAACGTATTTACCCTTGGGATCCAGGCGCAGGTAGTTCTCGCAATAACTGATGGTGCGCCCATGGTCGTCTTTTGCCTCGGCGCAGATCCCCAGCCAGTAATAACGTTCCCGGATCTGGGTGGAAGTGATCCGTTTTAGCTTTGCCTCTGCCTCCTCTGTCTCTCTCAGCAGGATGTGGATCTTGGCGCGCTCCAACAGGCTCAACTGGCTGTAGTGGGTTTTGGGGAACCTATCGATCGTCTGCTGCAGAAGGTTGATCGTATCCGCCCTGTCCTTTTTAAGCAGGGCGCCAAGGTAGGTTTTCAACGCCCTTTCCTCATCATTTGTGGCTTTGCTTTCATACAGGTTTTCGGATAATTCGGATAGTTCCCCTCTTTCATACAGATCTTCCAGTTCCTCAAATTGCCGGCTGAGATTTGCGGCAAGAACCAGTGACGGTAGGAGGAGGAATATCATCGCGAGGTAAGCGTTATTCAGCTTCATGCTGCGCATCATACTGTCAGTTTTGTTGCCAGCCTGGCCCAGATCAGTTACTCATCGAATTGAGGAATTCTTCATTGGTATCAGTTCCCTGCATTCTTTTGCGCAGGGTTTCGATCCCCTGTATCGGGCTGATCGTTTTCAGATACTTGCGCAGGACGTACATTCTGTTCATCTCGTTACTTGTGAGCAGGAGTTCCTCACGCCGCGTTCCGCTCTTGACGAGGTCGATCGCAGGATAGAGGCGCATGTCCGAAATGCTGCGGTCAAGCACCAGTTCCATATTGCCGGTTCCCTTGAATTCCTCGAAGATGACCTGGTCCATCTTGGAGCCGGTGTCTATCAACGCGGTGGCAATTATGGTCAGCGATCCGGATTCCTCGGTATTCCTGGCCGAGCCGAAGAACTTTTTCGGCTTGATCAGGCCGTTGGCGTCGATCCCGCCGCTGAGGACCTTGCCGCTGGAAGGTGTGATGTTGTTATAAGCCCTGGCCAGACGCGTGATGCTGTCCAGCACGATCACGACATCCTGGTTTAGTTCCACCATGCGCTTGGCCTTTTCCAGCACCATCCCGCTCACGGCTGCATGGTTTTTTGGCGATTCGTCGAAAGTGGAGCTGATCACTTCACGATTGCCCGGCTTGAGGATCTTTTTCATTTCGGTCACTTCTTCCGGGCGCTCATCCACCAGCAACACTATGAGATACACCTCGGGATGGTTGGTCAGGATCGCGTTGGCGGTATCCTGCAACAGGGTCGTCTTACCTGTGCGTGGGGCGGCAACGATCAAACCGCGCTGGCCTTTGCCTATGGGGGTGAAGAGGTTCATGATGCGGGTGGAATACTTGCGCGGATCAGCCTCGAGGTTTAGCCGTTCCGTGGGATAATACGGGGTCAGTTCGTCAAAGGGGCGCAGTTCCTGCATCGCTGTGGGGGCCATGTAGTTGACCGCCTCCACCCTGAGCAGGGCATAGTATTTCTCACCTTCCTTGGGAGAACGCACGGGGCCTGAGATCATGTGGCCTGTCTTCAGGCCAAAACGGCGCACCTGGGTCTGCGAAACATAGACGTCGTCGCGGCCTGGGTTATAGTTATAATTAGAGAAGCGGAGGAATCCGAATCCGTCATCCATTATCTCCAGGCATCCGGTGACAAAGGTAAGACCTTCCTGGGCCGCCTGAAATTCAAACAGTTTGAAGATAAGCTCATTGCCCTTCATCTGGGTATAACCGGGAATACCGTATTTCTTCCCCAGTTTGGTTAATTGGGCTTGAGACATTTCGAACAGGTTTTGTTCTGTGGGCATATTTATTTCTCCTTGGATATTGCCTTTTTTTCCGGCTTGATTCCGGTGATCAAAAGCTTTCTGGCACCGGCAAAACCGATCTTGTCAATGCGTCTGATAAGTTCTTCGCCTTCCGCGATGAGCTCTGCATTATTCTCCATGGTTTCCAGTTTATTCATAACAATTGTACAGTTTTTTTTGAGGTTGGCGCAGAGCCTGGCATCCTTGGGATTATCCATGGGCATATAGAAATCGGTGATCTCAAGCTTTTTGAGTTTAAGTTTCTTCACCTGTTTGGTTATCTCTTCACGGGTGAAGGTCTCACGGTGGTAAATCCCCATCAGGGTGTCTATGGAAGCTCGCCAGTGGTGCATGAGGATGTGGGTTTTCTGTGCCTCAGTTTGCTCGCCGTCAGAATACATTTCGGATAGCAAAAACATACCCTTTGGTTTTAAAACTCGCATCAACTCGGCAAGCACATCCTGGGGTGACTGCATATGATGGAGCGCGTTGGACATGCAGACAAGATCAAAATATGAATCCTCGAATTCAAGTGCGCCCAGATCCATCTGGTAGATCTCCACATCGTTCTCGGGGAACATCTTCTGGGCGTGTTGCACACCTTTCTCCGATGAATCAATGCCTATGATCTGGACATAGGATTTGAGATTCTTCCTGAGCGTGTTTATGAATTCGCCCCTGCCGGTTGCCGCATCGAGGACATATTCGGCTTCGATCCGGTTGAGAATGCTGAACGGGTCTTTCATATACAAATTCCTCACTTGTATTGTTTTGATGGGGATGATATGTTTTCTCTAAGTTCCTTTAACTATTCTCTGCACAGTGAGTTTTATTTCTGGAAGTATGCTTTCTGCACTTTGATATTTCGTCAAGTTATTTCCTTGCCCGCCCGAAGTTTTATCTCCTTTTCCAAAACAACCTCGCACGCCTTCTTTTGTCTGCACTTTACGATTTCATGCACAAAAGCAATGTGAATGATGGTAAGCACAATTCATCACGCCGTAAGTATGTTATGATCTATCATACTATATAACATATGTATAAGTTATATATGTTAAAGTATCACATTTCCATACGTATGATGCTGATATGCAAAATGCTTGACACAAATGCACTCATAGAAATCATCCCATTAAATCCAGCTGAACAAGGAAATTCAGATGATTAGAGCACATTCGTTGGTGAAGGAATTCCCCAAGAAGGATGGCACGCGGTTCAGGGCCGTGGACAACATCAGTTTTGAAACGGAGCACGGTGAGATAGTCTGCCTGCTGGGTGTTAACGGAGCGGGGAAGACCACCACGATGCGCATCCTCTCCACGATCTTCCAGCCCCAGTCGGGAACGGCGGAGATCGAGGGCTACGACATCCGCACCCAGGGAGACAAGGTGAGGCAGAATCTCGGGTTTTTATCCGGCGACACAGGGCTTTACGCCCGCCTCACACCGCGGGAGTTCGTCACCTATTTCGGCAGGCTGTACGGCATCCCGGACGGCGTGATCGCCAGGCGGATAGATGAGATGTCCACCCTGCTGGACATGGATGAATTTCTGGAGAAAAAGATAGAATTCCTCTCCAGCGGCATGAAGCAGAAGGTCTCGATCGTCCGCTCCATCATCCACGACCCGCCGGTAATGATCTTTGACGAGCCAACCGCCGGACTGGACATCCTCACGGCGAGGAACATCATCTCCTTCATCCGGGATTGCAAAACACGCGGCAAGAGCGTCCTTTTCTCCACCCACATCATGCGTGAGGCCGAACGCCTGGCGGATCGGATCATCATGATCCACGCCGGAAAGATCCTTGCCCAGGGAACCCTGGAGGAAATGCGCGGGGAATCCGGCAAAATGGATCTGGATGACGTTTTCGTCTATTACGTGAACCGCGAGAACGCCGAACTGAAGGTGGCCGCCGATGAATTTTAAGAAAGCTTTGATCGTTTACCGCAAGGAGCTGCTGGAATTGCTGCGCGACAAGCGCACCCTCTTTGCCACGATAGTTTTACCCGTGATCCTCTATCCGCTCCTTATGATCGGTTTCAGTTCGGTCATGAGCCGGCAGTCCGAAGTCCTGACCAAACGCGGTGCCACCGTGGCCTTTTATGACAGCCTGAGCGTGAGGGATGAAAGCTCACTGCAGATCAGTTCGCAGATCCAAAAGGGCATCGATGGGATAGAGTATTTCGACCTCATGCCCGCCCCGCCGGAAACTGAGAAACTCTATCAGGAAAAGGAGATCCAGGCGATCGTCACCCTCTCTGATTCCCTGTCTGGGGGAGAGGTGTACAAATACAGGATAGGTGTGCGTTACGATGCCTCCGATGAGCGCGGTCAGCTCATCTTCAGCAAGATAGACAAAGCCCTCACAGCCACCTCCCAGGAGGTGATAAACGCCCGGCTGCTGGAGAAAGACATCGATCCCCAGGTGATCGAACCTTTCATCATAGATCCTGTTGATACCTCCACTGCCGAGAAGAAAATGGGCTCCCTACTGGGCATGATCCTGCCCTACATCATGATACTCATGCTCGTGGTGGGGGCTTCGGCGGTTGCGGCGGATCTCGTTGCCGGGGAGAAGGAACGCCATACCCTGGAAACCCTGCTTGTATCTTCCGCCACCCGTACCGAACTTGTCGTGGGCAAATACCTCACGATCATCACCATGGCGATGGTCAACGTGATCATAAACCTCATCAGCATCAGCATCTCCATCCGCTTTTTGATATCCCAGACAGGAATTGACACGGCGGGCCTGCAGATGCCCGTGAACGCCTTTCTGATCCTCCTGGTCGCGATGTTACCTCTGGCGACCCTCTACGCGGCGCTGCTGCTCTCGATCTCCACTTTCTCGCGCAATATGAAGGAGGCGCGCACCTACGAGCAGCCGATCATCATGGTCTCGATCATCCTCGGCATGCTCAGCTTCATCCCCTCGATCGAGATCAGCAACCTGCTCGCCCTGATCCCCGTCGTAAATATCTCGCTGCTCTTCAAAGCCGTGATGATCAACGAATACCAGCTTTCCCACCTGCTGCTGACGATCGGCTCCACCCTCATCCTGGACGTCCTAGCGATCCTCCTCACGGTGAAGCTGTTCAAGACGGAATCCGTGCTTTTCCGCACTGACGAGGAAGGCAGCATCAAGACCATCCGCAAAACCCGGCACGGCCTCTTCAATTCCTTCAACGGACTGCTCTATTTCTCCCTGGCGCTCGTGGCGCTCTATTACATCGGCGGAAAGCTGCAATCGGCAGACCTGATGCGTGGATTGGTGCAGACCCAGATTTTCGTCATCCTGCTGCCGGTGCTCATCGTGCTCCGCATCTTCCGGCAAAAGCCGGCGGAGGTTCTGCGCCTGAAGGCCCCCCGCCTCAGGGAGATCGCCCTGGTGCCCTTCATAGCTGTTTCCGCGGCGCTGATCGTCTCGCTCATCGCCCAGCTCATCAACTGGATCTTCCCCTTCCCGCAGCATTACCTGGAGGAACTCTCCAAAGTATTTACGATGGACGTCCCCCTCTGGCAGATGTTCCTCGTGATCGCGATCCTGCCCGGGATCTGCGAAGAGATCCTTTTCCGCGGCTTCATGATCCGTTTCTATGAAAAGAACGGAATGAAGATGGCCATCTTTGCCAGCGCCTTCCTCTTCGCGTTTTTCCACCTCGATCCGTTCAGGTTTCTGCCCGTTTTCCTGCTCGGACTCCTGCTCGGCTATCTGACCCTGCGCTCCGGAAGCATCATCAACAGCATGCTCTCCCACGCGATAAACAACGCCCTGGCGCTCTTCATAGTCACCTTCGCCAGCCAGGCTTGGCTGCGACCGATCACGTCCGATGGCGAGACCTTGCGCTGGTGGGTAGCCATCCCCGCCCTGCTTGTTTTCGCTGTTTCGATCCGGGCGTTCCATAAGGTCACAGCTTCCAAGGAGTTTTCTGATGTGCGGAATAATCGGCTATATCGGCTACCGTAACGCTCTGCCCATTGTCATTGAAGCCCTGAAACGCCTCGAATACCGAGGCTACGACAGCTCCGGCTGCGCCCTGATCCATGGGGAAGAGCTGCAGATCTACAAGAAACAGGGCAAGATCGTTGAACTGGAACGCTCTTTGCCTGAACCGAACAAATGTTCCGGCGAGATCGCCATTGCCCACACCCGTTGGGCCACCCACGGTGAGCCGAATGAACTCAACGCCCATCCCCAGGTCGATTGTTCCGGCAGGATCGCCATCGTCCACAATGGCATCATTGAAAATTACAAGCTGCTCAAAAAGCAGCTGCTCGAACTCGGCCACGTATTCACCAGCGAAACCGACACTGAGGTTGTGGTCCACCTAATAGAGCAATACCTCAAAAGCGAAAGCTGCCTCGAAGACGCCGTCCGTGAAGCCCTCAAAAGGGTGGAGGGGACCTATGGACTGGTTGTTCTCTCCCAGACCGAGCCGGACAAGCTTATCGCCGTGCGCAAAGGCTCGCCGCTGATCATCGGTATTGGCACGAATGAGCATTTCATCGCCAGCGACGTCAGCGCAATCGTCATCCACACCAAACATGTGATCTACCTCGAGGATGACGAGATATGCGTCCTCAGGCGCGATAACTTCGATATCACGAACGTCCGGCACGAGCTGGTGCAGCCGCAGATCTCTGTGGTCGATTGGGATATCTCCGCGATCGAAAAAGGCGATTTCCAGCATTTCATGCTCAAGGAGATCTATGAGCAGCCCATTACCGTGGACAATGCCTTCCGCGGCAGAATCGATGAAAAGAACGGGACCGCGCGTTTGGGCGGATTGAATCTCTCGCCCCAGGAACTGAGGCAGGTGCGGCAGATCCATCTGATCGCCTGCGGCACTTCTTTCCACGCCGCGTTGATCGGCAAATATATGATCGAGGACATGGCCCGCATCCCCGTCCACGCGGAATACGCCTCCGAATACCGCTACCGCAACCCCATCATCGATTCTGACACCCTGGTCTTCGTGATCAGCCAGAGCGGTGAAACGGCGGACACCCTGGCGGCCATGCGGGAGGCAAAGTCTCGCGGAGCGAGGGTTTTGGGCATCACCAACGTTGTGGGAAGCACCATCGCCCGCGAATCCAGCGGCGGTTCCTACATCCACGCCGGCAGCGAGATCGGGGTTGCCTCCACCAAGGCTTTCAGCTCACAGGTCACCATCCTTTTCCTGCTGGCCGTGCTGTTGGGCCGGCAGCGCAGCTTCGCCACCAACCTCGGTTTGGACTACATCCATGAACTGCAGCAGATCCCCGTCAAGATCGAAAACATCCTGGCCCAGAACGAGCGTTTGCGCCAGATCGCGGAAAGCATCAAGGACTGCCCCCAAGCCCTGTACCTGGGACGCGGGATCAACTACCCCGTGGCTCTGGAAGGCGCTCTCAAGCTGAAAGAGATCTCCTACATCCACGCCGAGGGCTATCCCGCCGCCGAGATGAAGCACGGCCCCATCGCCCTCATCGACGAGCATATGCCCGTGATCGCCATTGCCACCCGCGATCCGCTCTATGAAAAGATCCACACCAACCTTCAGGAAGTGCGTTCCCGCCGGGCCAGGCTGATCACCATTGCCACCGAGGGGGATACTGAGCTGGGAAAGATCTCCGAGCATGTGATCCATATCCCGGAGACCCTGCAAAACCTGCAGCCGCTTCTGACCGTGATCCCTCTGCAGCTTCTGGCCTACCATGTGGCCGATCTGAAGGGTTTGGACGTGGACCAACCCCGCAACCTGGCCAAAAGCGTGACCGTGGAGTAGGTTCTTTCCTGTTGCCATCCCGGCCACAATCTTGCTACTCTTGGCATTTCATTCTGCCTATTCCATCAATTAATCAATTCTCCGCCCAACAATCACCCCGGTTTTAATAATTAACAAATTAACAACTTCCCCCGCCTTATCCCCTTTTTCCAGAACCAGGCCCGAATGGAAAAGATAGTGAGCTAAGATGCTGATATATATTATATATATACTAATATATACTGAATTAATAGTAATTAGTAATTATATGGTATATATACTATATATATCATATATTTATGCTTATTATTGGCACTCTTGCGCTTTTGGTTTGGGGAGGGGTGGCAAGGCGGGGGAATTTGTTAATTTGTTAACTATTAAACAGGCTGCTATAGTCCAGGTCTGGCGTGAGAATGTCTTAGAGTATCCCCGCCCGGATGAGGTCGTGCATGTTGAGCATGCCGATCACGCGGTCGTCTTCGTCCACCACGGGCAGCATGGTGATCTTGTGGTCCTCCATGATGCGGAGGGCGTCCACGGCCATGTCTTCGGCCCGGCAGCGCTTGGGCGAGGGGGTCATGCAATCCGCGGCCTGATGCGCCAGGAGCTTGTCCTTCCTGAGCTGGATCTGGCGCCTGAGGTCTCCGTCCGTGATCAT
>CAYRVG010000066.1:0-5245 GCA_964427765.1 uncultured Candidatus Cloacimonadota bacterium | reverse complement strand
ACGCTGAGGTCAAGGTCCCGCAGCAGGATATTATCCCCCCGGGTGAGTTTTTTGATGTTTATTCTCAGCAGGGTTTCCATGTCGTCCAGTTTCCCTACTCGTTTACAAGGCAGTTGTCACATTTTTTGATGTGTTTTTTCAGCAGACTGTGGATGTAATCCGGATCGTCGCTTTGCATCAGGTCCTCCAGGATCCTGGGCTGGCGCAGGGCTGAAACGAGATCCTGGGAAAGCCGCAACTGGGTTTCCGGTTTATCCTCGGGGCTCAGGGTGAGGAAGACCAGATGGACCGGCGCGCCGTCGGGGCTGTCCCATTCAATGTCGTGCGTGGCTTTGACCACAAAAAGCTTGCTGCTGGGAATTCCCTTCACATGGGCGTGGGGAAAGGCAATTCCCTGCCCTATTGAGGTTGTAAGCCGCTCTTCCCTGATATATATCTCCTTATGCAAATAGCTCTCCTCCAAGCCGGTGCTTTCGGCCACAACGGAGATCATGCGGTCCAGCAATTCCCTTCTCGTCCGTGATCTGGTGTCCATCCAGACGTGGTCGCGGGAAAAGAGGTAGTTGAGCATCTTGCGCCGGAATTTATCCAGATTCAAAGAAAGCCAGGGACCGAAGATGATGGTGGAAAAGATAGCCGCGGCCACTATGCTGACAAAGATCTTCTCCGTTATCAGCCCGGCACTGAAGGCCAGCATGGTCACCACGATGTGCATCTCGCCGCCTGCCACGTGTGATATCGCGATCGTGCCGATGTTTTCCTTATCCTGCCGTGCCCAGCATGAGCCAACATATGCGCCGGCATATCGGGCGGCTATCCCCAGGGAGGTGATCACCAATACGAGTAGCCAGTCCAGGTTTGCCAGGATATCCACATGAAGGCCTATATTGGCAAAGAATATGGGCACGAAGATGGAATAGACCATGCGGTGGATCGTGTGGCGGTCACGTTCCGTGATATGCTTCGCCTCACCCAAAACGATACCCGCCATAAAGAACCCGAACAAGGAGTGGATCCCGATCCTAAGGGTCATGGCGCCGAACAGCATGCCCACGATCACGATGAAGGTGGTCTTATACCCGGTTCCCGAACTGATCTTTGTGTGGATGAAAGTGACTGCCTTGTCCACGAGTCTGCGGAAAAGCGTGAGGGAGACCAAAGTAAAAAGCAGGGTCAGGACAATCAGCTGCAGAATGAAGCCAACTTCAATCATCCCATGGGAAAAGATCCCCAATACGATCGTGAACAGCACCCAGCCCGCCACGTCATTCATAGTCAGCGCCGAAACGATCAGGAAACCCACATCTGTGTTCAAAATGCCCAGATCACGCAATCCTCGGATCGCCACAGGCAGCGCGCTGATGGTCATTATGCAGGCGATGAACAGGGCAAATATCAACCTCTGGGAGGGATCAACAAGGTAGTGCTCGGGAATGAAATAGAAGGGAATGAAGCTGATGATGAGGGGAATGCTCAGATCTGCCAGACTCAGGCGGATGGCCTTCTTGCGCTGGTTCCAAACCCGTGAGAAGTTAATTCCCAGACCGGTCTCCATCAACAGGAACAAATTGCCAAACCAGGCCACGGTACTGAGCATGGCCCATTGCACCTCGTTATCGGGAAAGATGGCAATTTGGATCTCCGGCAGATAGCGCCCGAAGATCGCCGGACCCAGGATCAGCCCGACAAGGATGTCCCCGGTTATCGTGGGCTGGTTTATCTTTTCCAGGAAATAGCCCACGACTTTGCAGGCCCCCAATAACAGGGCGAATTGCACCAGGAAAATGAGCAAATTATATTCTGAGACTACATCCATCTATCCGCCTAATTTTTTTTTATGAACCCGCTAGGAAAGGTCTTCCCAAGCAATGATTCATTTCTGGCGGAAAACGGGCTGCAAGTCAAGAAAAATATTCACCGCAAACCGGGATATTATTAACCATCCGGCTGTTTTTACCCCGGTTTCAAGGCACTTTACCGCCCCTCTGGCAGACAGTGGAAAAATTTACGCATCCCCAGCCTTGAACAATGTCCCAATAGATCTGGCAGATCCGGCAGAATCCGGGATTGAACCCGGCGTTCCTTCCGAACCATGGCAAAGTTTACTTTTACTGAGTTGGAATCAGTTAGTAACCTCCTTCCCCAGGCTGAGATTTTCCAGGCTGGTCAGGCTGATCTCGTTATCCTCACTGTCCAGGTAGGATATGCTGATCCTGTCCCCGCTCCTGGTGAGGGGAAGATAGGCGCTGAGGTTGCTGTTTGCGATGAATATCTTGCCGGGATACTCGGCCAGCTGGATAAAATAGTAGGTACGCCCGTCCTTGGTGTCGCTGCCAAAGCGGGTGACCGTGCCTTCTATTCCGACCGGCCTCTCGGAGCCTTCAGCGATGGTGCCGATCCTGCTGCCGGCCATGGCCATCTGGTAATTGTCACGGGCGTGGCGGGTCGTCTCACCCACCCCAACCAGGGAGAAATCCCGCACTGAGACGAAGCTGAACATCTTCACCAGTCCCGCTCCGTCCTTGAGGGTCATGAAGTAGGTGGGTTTTCCGTTGATGTTCACAAGGATCGGGAAGGTGGCATTGTATTTGAAGTTTTGCACCTTGCCCTCGGCGGAGCGCATCGCGGCCAGCTCCGTCGCGCCGGAAAGCAGGTATAGATGGCTGCTTTTATCGCGGGTGTCCGTGAGGGAAAAGCCCACGGTGCCCTCATCCGCGCCCACGCTGGAAAGCCCGGTGTAAAAATAACTGCGCTGGTCGCGGCCATAGATCACGTTGAAGCCGCGCGTCACCTCCAGCATGTCCCGCTTGCCGAAGAGGGTGTTCCAGAATCCGTTGACGTATTTGCCCCACCAGGAAAGTTGCGGTATCACGAAATAGGAGGGGTGCACTCTGTCCACCCAGGCCGGGATATTCGAATCGTCGTAGCCAGCCTCGGTTTCAACCACGGGATAGTATGTGATCTCGCCCGTTTGGGCGTGCACGGTGATCAGCCCCGTCGCCTCATTTCCGCTCACCCCGATCTTGTGGGTGTAGGTCGAGATCGTCCAGTAGGGTTCGCCGTTATCGTCGATCTCAAAGGTGTCGCCCGCCAAGCCCTTTCCCGCAAAGCCATTGAAATAGAGGTGGCGGTAAAGGTCCTGACCGAAGTAGGAATTGCGCTGATAGCGGATGCTCATGGGTTTTCCGTTCAGGCTGCGCACGAAGGTGATGTCTTGTGGATTTGTGGCCGAGACCTTGATATATCCCGGCGTCCCGTTTTCCCGGTTGGTGAACCATTTATAAAAACCGCTGTGCAGAAGTGGGATCACCCAGAAGAGTTTGGCATCCACCATCTGGATCGTGGGTGTGCCCAAGGTCACGCGGCTGCCCAGTGCGAAATCCTCGCCCAGTTTCTTCTCCGCCAGGCTGGCGGCAAAGGCGGAATCTATGATCGGAACCTGGTCCAGATTCACGGGGGATACAAGTTCGCTGAACTCCGTCTTTTCCACTTCCCCGATCAGGTTGCGGTATTTGCCCGGATTGAACATTCCGCTCGAAAACAAGGGCAACAGGATCAGCCAGGCGATCAGAATGAACGCAATCAAATACAGGAATTTCCGGATCCGGCGGATGCCCGTGAGCGGAATGAAGCAGATTATCAGGGGCACGATCCAGCCCGTGAACCTGAGGGAAAGCACCGGCATCCCGAAATACAGGATCAGGCCGGCGATTATGAGTGTGAAAAGGATTGCCACCCAGACGCGGATCTTTATACTTGGGATCTTGACCTGGCCTTGGGTGCGGACTTCGACTTTTGGCTTCAGCATTTTTCCTCCCCCTTATCGATTGAATTCCCTATAATGAATGGGATTGTTTTGTCAAGCAGGAATTATTTCAAGGCGGATCTTCAACCGCCTGGATCAGCAGAACCGATCCTCCCGGCCCAGATTAACAATATGTGTACAAAATGATCCAAACCTTATCAGCTATAAAAAGTCACCCAATATTGCAAATGGGCGTCGGTGTGACATACGGGGATAAGGCATTGATTGATGAGGAGATAGATAGGATATGATTTAGACTGTATCACACCGAGCTTTGGAATGGTTTGGCTCAATGATATTGAAATTAGATGTTCTGAATATGATTATAGCAAGCACAAAAGCCTGATTTCCTAAAATTAATAGGCGGGGAAATTTCGTTACCATCCAATTTCCATCTCTTAAATTACCGCGTATAATCCTTGGCGCTTTGTTCAATTGAAGGTGTAATTTCAGCGGAACGTGCAGGAAGCACAGTTTTGTCCCCGCGTTCGCCGTTTCGCACAATATCGTCAAGAAGCAATTTCATTGCATTGATTTCTCGGACTTGGGCTTCAATGATATCATCCGCGAGTTCACGGACACGTGGATCGCTGATATTTGCATTACGCGCATTGTTAATCGCAATTGAGTGATGGGGGATCATCGATTTCATGAAGCTGACATCATTGATCAGTGTCTGACTTCTGTTTATATAAAATAGGGAGATGCCGCCAACAGTTGCTACTATGATAATCGCAATCTTGATGCGTTTCCATACATTGACCACATAAAACTTAACATCACAACAGTCATGACACAACCCATCAACAATGAGGCAATCAGACGATTCATGCTAAATATCGCATGGTCAAGTGAATAGATAAGCTGGTACATTAATAAGAACATAATGATGACTGAGATTGATATCATCGCTGGAAATTTGACCCAACTCTTACTTGTTCCCTGCTTTTGTTGTTTCATGAGACTACTCCTATAAAGCTTTTACTACGATATAAGGCAACTGAGGATTTCACCAATTTAATAACGTGAAGCATTTCTTAAATTTGTTGCTTACTGGGGTGACGTTTTCACCGGGAAAGACAGGATGAATTTTGGCGTATATGAATAAAAGTCATTTAAAAATACATATCAGGTTCACTTGGTTATTAGTCTGTAGGAAATCATAAGCATTGGATCACCAATACCTGCAAATCGGCTCTATTTTGTCCTGGTGGAAATGGAGACTTAATATATCAAAAAAATTATTATGATCCTTGTAGTGATATACATATAATGCTGACACGTCACGCTACTTTAGCTTCCTTAGCCGGGATACACCGGTTGATATTGCATTTGCAGATTTCTGAGCGGTAACCCTTTAAAGTATCCAGTCTGAAAATCGTCAAGGGAATAGTCGCGAAACATATCGCAATTAATGGGTAACAGCATAAGATCATAAGG
>CAYRVG010000065.1:0-2741 GCA_964427765.1 uncultured Candidatus Cloacimonadota bacterium | reverse complement strand
AGCGGATCTGGACCATCCCCGCCTGGTCAACCAGTTCCGCCTTTCCAACGACATCCAGGATATGGAGATCAAGGACGACAGGCTGTTCCTCGCCCTCGGTCGGGGAGGCGTGAAAATTCTCGGTATCAAAAATCCCTTCCGGGTCATGGACCTCAATACGATATATCCAGCCCGCTCGGTGTATGACGTCGCTCTGAGCAAGGAACTCGTTTTCCTTGCCTTGGGCAAAGACGGCTGGATGATCTATGAATACAAATGATAAGGTATGGCAGTTATGAATAGCAGACGCATTCCCTTGATCATGCCAGAATATTCCACCATATTGATGATCCTCCTGGTGCTGGCAATATTTACCGGTTGCAAAAAAGACAGGCCCGAACCCCAGGGCTCGCAACAGAGCCAGATGGAACACAGCGGACCGGAAGATCTTTTGCCGGAAAAGATCGGCACCTTGCAGGATGCCATGGAAGCTTATGATGCCGGGGTCACAGGTGAACGCCTGGAGCAGGCTATTGCGATTTTCCGGCAGAATGCTTATGGAAATGATCCCCAGGCTCAATATTATCTGGGAAAGGCGCATCACGCTGGTCTTGGCGTGACGCAGAGCAGATTGGAGGCATATTACTGGTGGACCGTTTCCGCGCGCAACGGTTATCTTGACGCCCAGGACGCGGTTGAGGATGCCCAGGATAAGTTCAGCGAGGAAGATCTGGCGGAGATAAACAACCGGGCGAATGACTGGCAGGAACACGTCCGGGTCACACCTGAAATAGATTGATCCGGCCATAATACATAAATTTCAACATCATATTGCCTTGGCATTAATGTTTCATTAATGGCGTTGAGGACATGGAGTTTTTATATGTTTGAGATCTTGCTTGCCACAGATGATCCCCGGTTTCCTCAGGTGATGAAATGAGCCAGATAATCGTTTTTGCAACTCTGATCCTGACCATGGCCATGTTTGTCTGGGGAAAATTGCGTTACGACCTGGTGGCGCTGAGCGCGCTGTTTATCCTCGCCATGTTTGGTGTGATATCTCCCAGGGAGGCATTCAGCGGATTCGGCCATTCCGCGGTGATCACCGTGGTCGCGGTCATGATAATAAGCCGGGGAATGCTCAATTCAGGGGTGATCGATGCCATTGCCCGGCATCTGAAAAAACTGGGGAACAACATCCTCCTCCAGGTGCTAACTCTTTCTGCCATCACCGCCTTGGCATCTGCTTTTATGAACAACGTCGGCGCCCTGGCGATAATGATGCCGATAGCCATCCAACTGGCCAGGAAAAACAAATACCCCCCCCTCCTACATTCTCATGCCCCTGTCATTTTCCTCGCTTTTGGGGGGAATGACGACAATGATCGGCACTCCGCCCAATATCATCATTGCCACTCTGCGTCAGGATGTGGCCGGAGAATCGTTCAAGATGTTCGACTTTTCACCAGTCGGCCTGGGGATCGCTGTGGCCGGGGTCCTCTTCGTTTCATTGGCCAGCAGGTTGCTCTTGCCCGCCAGGAAAGGGCAGAAGGATATTTCTGATTTTGAGATCGATGACTATCTAACGGAAATACGCGTTCTGGAGGATTCCAAGATCAAGGGTATGCCCATCAAAGAGATCCTGCAAAATGATGATTATGAGGTTAACATCCTCGGTTTGATCAGGAATAAAATGCGCATCCACGCCCCAAGTCATGCCGAAGAACTGAAATTGAACGACATTGTGATCCTCGAAGCAGATTCGGATAATCTTAAATCTTTTCTGGATACCAGCGGCACCGAACTTTTGGGCGATAAGAAATTCCGCAAGGATGCTGAAGGTTCCAAGGATATCTCCATCCGTGAAGTCGTTGTGACGGTGGATTCCCCTCTGGTGGGTAAAAGCGCTGTATCTGTGAGAATGAGGACACGGTTCGGCATCAACCTCCTTGCCCTTGCCAGGGCTGGCAGGAAAATGATCAAACGCCTGGACCACGTGAGGTTCCGGGTGGGGGATGTGCTTCTCCTTCAGGGGAGGACTGAAAGGCTGTCGGAAACGATTTCAGCCATGGGCTGTCTGCCCATAGCGGAGAGGGATCTGCGGATCGGCAGCCCCAAAAGGATCATCAGCACCCTTCTGATCTTTGGAGCGGCGATAACTGCCCTGGCGACCGGTTTGCTGCCCGTGCAGATCTCTTTCGCCCTTGCCGCCCTGGTGTTCGTGATAACCGGGATCGTTTCCTTTCGCGATGTTTACGGTGAGGTGGATTGGTCTGTGATCGTTTTGCTGGGCGCGATGATACCGGTCGGTCTTGCCCTGGATACATCCGGAGGCGCGGATCTCATCGCCAGGCAGGTGCTGAAAGTTGGAAGCGGTTTGCAAGTGTGGCAGCTATTGGCGCTTTTGATGATCATCACCATGTTTCTTTCCGATATTGTCAACAACGCCGCGACTGCGGTGCTCATGGCTCCGATCGCCCTCAGCATCGCCCAGGGGCTGTCACTCTCCCAGGACGCTTTTCTGATGACGATAGCCGTTGGAGCTTCAAGCGCTTTTCTCACCCCCATCGGGCATCAATCCAACACGCTGGTGTTTGGACCCGGGGGCTATAAATTTGGTGACTTCTGGCGCTTGGGTCTGCCCCTCGAGATCCTCATCATAGCCGTATCAGTTCCGCTGATCATCAAGGTCTGGATGTAAAAACCAACTTGGGATGGCATCTTCTAAAAGAGGATGCGTTGTTGGATAAGCAGGGATATAT
>CAYRVG010000064.1:0-7301 GCA_964427765.1 uncultured Candidatus Cloacimonadota bacterium | reverse complement strand
GCGCTGTTTGAGCTGATCATCCTCATCGTGATCGAGCTGATCTTCACCAAACTGGGCTTCAAGTTCAGCATCGAGGAATGATTCCGTAAGCTCATCGAATGGCTCGGAGGGCAGATAGGGGGAAAGGCCCCGGGAGGAAGGGAGGGAATTGTTTTTAGTTAAGAGTTAAGAGTTGAGAGTTAAGAGTGAGGCGTCCTGAAAAAGGCGGAAAGGCGATATCCCCGGGAATTGGGAGTTTCAGCGGAGGATCAGATCTCCTCGGCCTCCTGGCCGTAGATCTGTTTGAAGCGGTCGTTGTCGATATCCTTTGGGATGCCCTCATAGACTTTCAGGCCGTCCTTGAGGGCGATGACCCGGTTTCCGTAGCGCCTGGCCAGGGAAAGGAAATGCAAAGAGCAGAGAACGGTGATCCCCTCGGAATTGATCTGGCCAAGGTATTGCATGATCGAATCGGCGGTGGCGGGATCCAGGCTGGCGACGGGTTCATCGGCGAGTATGACCGCCGGTTCCTGCATCAGGGCGCGGGCGATGGCAACGCGCTGCTGCTGTCCTCCGGAAAGGGTTTTGACCTGGCGTTTGGCGTAGTCCTGCAATCCCACGCGTTTGAGGTTTGCGTGAGCCATTTCGTATTCGAGTTCCGAAAATTTGCAGACCACGCCATGCGATCCCAAGCGCCCCGTCATGACATTGGTGAGGACGGTGAGGTTTTTCACCAGGTTGAACTGCTGGAATACCATTGCGATATGGCTGCGGTATCTGCGCAGATGAGAGCGGCTCAGGGAATTTATGGATCTGTTCTCGAACAGGATCTCACCGGAGGTTGGCTCGATCAGGCGGTTAATGCAGCGCAACAGGGTGGATTTACCGCTTCCGGAAAGCCCCAGCAGGATGACAAAATCCCCCCGGGAAACATCAAAGGAGATGCCATTCAGCGCGTAACTCAGGTTATCGTAACTTTTACGCAGGTCCCTGATCTGCAGTTGATACATCTGAAAGAGCGTCAGTCCAGTATTTCACCGGGATCGATGCCAAGTGTTTTCAGGGTCTGGCGGACAATGTTGTAATCCGCGTCCGTGGCTGGGCTGAGACCGTCAATGTCATACAACGAACGCAGGATCTCCTGGCCATCGCTGCTTTCCGAGAATTTAACCAACGCTGCCTGCAGGTCTGTTTCGATCCTGGGAGGCAGGTCCCTGCGGAAAGTCACAGTGTCGTTGGGGATCCAATCCGTGAAAGCGACGATCCTGATTTTCTCAAAAACGTCCGGATAGGTTTCCAGGAGTTTCTCCCGCGCGTCCCTGGGCTTTCCCGCCGCGTCTGGCGGGCTCCAGTATGTGCAGCCCACATCCGCGGTTCCGTTGTACACGGCTGATATGGATTGGGGATGTCCGCCGGCAAAGGTGTATTTGCGCGGTTCGATACCCTCCTGCTTCAGTATGGCGGAGGGATAGATATAGCCGGAGGTTGAGGCGGCATCCGTGTAGGCGACCACCTTTCCCGCGATATCCTCCAGACTGTCTATGCCGCTGTCCGCGCGGGCCACAAACTGCCCCCGGTATTTGTTCAATCCGTTGCGGACCGTCATGAACCGGACCTGGGCGTCAAATTTATCCTTGGCGAGGATGTAGGCAAATGTGGGAAGCCAGGCCACGTCCGCCTGGCATGTGCCCAGGGCCTCTATGACCGCGGCGTAGCTGGTGGGAACGGCGACCTTGAAATGGTAGCCCGTTTCCTGCTCAAGATAACCGGCGATCGCTTCACCGCTTGTGACCACCGAAGAGGCCTCCATTGAGGGAACGAAATACATCTTGATCGGATTCTTCCTCGAACCAAGGTCACGGTTTGCTTTTTCCAGCCTGTTGCCCTCGCTGACGCAGGAGGCAAGCAACAAAGCCAGCACGAATGATCCAAACATCAATTTTTTCATATTGTCAGTATCTCCATAAAATTGTTAACAATGCCTGTGTTCCCGGATCAGAACCCTGAAGATCAGATCCATTCCCAATCCTCAAAATACTGGTCAACGACGAGGAGCGGCCTGTTCAGTTCTTTCTGCAGCCGGGATTGGGAATGATCGTCCAGGGTGAGTCCTTCGTGGTTGAAAACATTGCCGGGAAGAACCATGGTTTCATCCGGACGGGCATCATACTGTCCCAGAATATCTGTGGCGGTGAGCAATCCGCTGACGCTGACCTGATCGCCAAAGAAACCGTTTTTGATGGTTTGCACCCGAAATTGAGACCTGATAAGATCCTTGTTCAGATCTTCGGCGATGCTCTTCAGAGTGCCGGAAGCCAGTTCGGAAGTGAGCATCAGGAAGGAAGTTGCCGCCATGTCCAGTTCGCGGATGAGGCCCTTTCGTTTTTGCTGAAAATTCCGAAGGGTGAGCCGGAGCATGCCGATCCCGTTCTCGAGCTGGGGGAAATCGTTGTAATATCCGATATCCGGAAGAGGGATGCCGGCTTTGACATAAAGTTCATCGGCGGCATAAACGATATCACTCGTTTTTCTGAATTCATCCACGCTGGAGAGCGTCCCGGCGGCCAAAGCCGGGTTGAAGGGTTCAAGCGGGGTGAGCTCGTTCCGGAACTTGGTGAGCCCAACCGGGACGATGCCAATGGAAAGGGTGGAGAGAGAACTGTCCAGGAGGTCTGTCAGGGTTTTTTCCAGCTGCTTCCCACAGTTGTATCCCGGCACGCAGACGATCTGCAGATGATATGAGATTCCGTTTTCCGCGAGATGGCGCAGGGAGGCCAGGATGTCAAAATCGCCTTTGTGGCGCATCATTTTCCTGCGCAGGGCGCTGTCCGTGGTGTGCACGGAAATGTAAAGGGGGCTGATATGTTGGGCGGTTATCCGGTCAAAATCCGCCTGGGTGAGGTTGTTGAGGGTGATATAGTTGCCAAACACATAGGAATACAGGTAGTCGTCATCCTTGAGGTAGAGGCTTTTCCTCATTCCGGGGGGCATTTGGTCTATGAAGCAGAAAATGCAGTTATTCTGGCAATGGTGGAGTTTATAGCTCTCGGGTTCTATGCCAAGGGGTTTTCCGGCTTGCCTGAGCACTGTCAGGCCCCTTTGCTTGCCAGCCGGATCGAGGATCTTAAAATCCAGGCGGTAATCGTTGGAATAGTACTGAAGATCAAAGAAATCGTTAACGGGCATCGAGTTGATGCTCAGAATGGTGTCCCCCGTTTTTATGCCTGCCCGCCCGGCAGGGCTTTGGGAGCGGACACCGATGATCTTCAGGGGCATTTGACAGGCTTCATCAGGCGTTTAGGATGCGGTCGTGGCGGAATTTATAGCGCTTTATGCCTTCAAAGATGGTTCTGGAGAGGCGGTCCTGGTAATCATCATTTATGAGCAGGACCTCTTCATCAGGATTTGATATGAATCCCATCTCGATCAGTATTGAGGGCATGTATGCTCCCCGCAGCACATAAAAATTCGCCTGTTTAACCCCCCTGTCGCAGCCTTGGGACCCCGCGATCATATTGCGCTGGATCAGGGTGGCAAGGTTGTTGCTGTTTTCCAGATTCTCCGTCTGGAGCATGTCGCTCAAAATAAAAGCCAGATCGTCGTATTTCTGTTTTTGCTCCTCGCCTTCGTAGAGATCGACGACCTTGTTTTCCAGGGCTTCCACGGCGCGGGTATCAGAATTCATGGACGTGGCCAGGTAAAATGTTTCCAAACCTCTGGCAGCTCTGCTTTTTGAGGCATTGGTATGCAGGGAGATGAAAAGATCCGCGTCGTTCTCGTTGGCGAAACGCGTCCTGTCCGCCAAAGAGACGAAACGGTCGTCGGAACGGGTCATCAGCACCCTGACCCCCAGTTCGTTTTCCAGAAGGTGTTTGAGTTTGAAAGCAACAACCAGATTGATATCCTTTTCCCGGGTGCCGTTTTTGCCCAGTGCTCCGGGATCCTTGCCTCCATGGCCGGGATCGAGGACGATCGTTTTGATGCTCTTGTCCTCCGGTTTCTTCACATGCAGGGTTTTTCCCTTGAGATCAACCTCTTCGGGAAAATGCATGGGCAGGTTTTCCAGGACAAAGGTCGCGGGCAGATAGATCCTTGCAGCGTGCTGTAACAGAGGATACTGCATATTGTATATTTCATTCTTGAAACTGTAGTAGGGGGAGTGGATATGGAAGATGAACTGCTCTTTGTAAATATGGAAATGCATGCGGTGATCGCGGAATTCGTGTTTGCTTATCGATCCCAATACCGCGTTCATGTCATTTACGCAGACGTAATCACGCCCCTCCAGTTTTACCGTTGGCAGTTTTGAATTTGTGTTGGACGGATTTAGTTTCACGTTGATATCCGCCGCCAGGAACGTGATGGCCAGGCCAATGATCACGAGGCTTAATATCTTATTATAGGTCATAATTTTCCTTTCCCCGGAAATGTGGATCCTCCTGGTTCAACCCCCGCCCCTGGGCCGCAAAATCAGGCGTCCATTCAGGCGATATGTTCAATTCCTGGGTAAACACGTTGTTGAGGCCCAATTTTTCCACCTGATCTAGCGCTGCCTGATATTCCCGGGGACGCAGGCCGCGATCCAATTCGGGAAATTCCGCCGCTTCACCCGCGGGGTAGTATTGCGCCATCAGGCTGATCGATACTTCAGTGCCGAAAGCATCGCGCAGGGTCCGCAGGATCCCAGTGGTTCCGGAAATACGGTTGGGAAGCACCAAATGGCGGATCAAAACACCCCTTCTGGCAATTCCGCCAGGGGATACCTCCAATTCTCCAACCTGCGCGTGCATTTCCCTGAGGGCTTTTAAGGCGATATCCGGATATCCTCCGGCCTGGGAATACTTGCTGCCGCAGACAGCATCAGCATACTTGAAATCCGGAAGATAGATATCCACCAGACCTTTCAAACTGCGCAGGGATGAGACATTCTCGTAAGCGTTGCTATTCCAGACCACCGGTATCCGCAGTCCCCTGCCTTTGGCGATGCGGATCGTTTCGGCAAGTTGGGGTGTATAATGAGTGGGGGAGACGAGATTGACGTTGTGGCCTCCGGCTGCCTGAAGCTCAAGCATCATCCCGGCGCACTCTTCCTCACTGTAATATGTTCCCCATCCCTGGTGCGAGATCCGGTGATTCTGGCAGTAAACGCAGCGCAGGTTGCAATGGGAGAAAAATATCGTCCCGCTTCCCCTGGAGCCGCTCAAAACGGACTCCTCGCCGTGATGCAGATGCGCGAGGTTGACCTTGAGCCTGTGGTCCGCGCCGCAGAATCCCGTTTCCCGGTACCTGTTTACCCTGCAGTTTTGCGGGCAAACTTCACATCTTTCCAGTGCCTGGTAGATCCTGCTCATTCTTTTAGCGTGAAAGCCTCGGGAAGCAATTTTGCAAGATCGCTGGTGATCGCTTGGCTGCGGTTCGCATACATGATCTTGATCTGGGGATTGAATTCTGCCATGACCTGGCGGCAAGCGCCGCAGGGCGGGAAAATCTTATCGGAATCCACATAGATCGCGATGGCTGTGAAATCCCTGTGCCCCGCGCATACCGCCTGGAAAATGGCGTTGCGTTCGGCGCAACTGGAGAGCGAATAAGACGCGTTTTCCACGTTGCAGGCGGCAAAAACGGTGCCATCAGCGCAAAAAAGCGCGGCGCCGACCCTAAAGCCGGAGTAAGGAGCGTAGGCCTTGTCCGCGGCAGCTTTGGCCTGCTCCATAAGCGTGGCGAAATCAACTTTGGCGGTCATAATCATCCCAAAAGCCCGAGGATAAGCCCTCCGGCGATCACGGAACCGATCTGTCCCCCAACGTTGACGGAAACGGCCGGCATCAGCAGGAAGTTGAAAGGATCCTCTTTTTGCCCCATTTGATGCACGACCCGGGCGGACATCGGAAAGGCCGATATCCCGCAGGCGCCGATCATCGGGTTCAATTTCTGTTTTCTAAAGAGGTTCATCAGCTTCGCGAAGAGCACGCCCCCCGCGGTGTCCACAATGAAGGCCACCAGGCCAAGGGCAAAGATCAGGAGGGTTTCCGGACGCAGGAACGCCGAACCCCTCATCGTGGAGGCGATGCTGATCCCCAAAAAGATGGTGACGATATTGGCCAATTCGTTTTGCGCTGATTTGGAAAGCCCTTCCAAAACGCCACATACACGGATCAGGTTGCCGAACATCAAAAATCCTATCAAAGCGGCGGAAGCCGGAACGAGGATGCCGGCGATGAGAGTTATGAGTATGGGAAAGAGGATCTTGACTATCCTGGGAACATCTTCTTCATGATACTCCATATGGATCTTGCGCTCCTCGCTGGTGGTGAGAAGTTTTATCACCGGAGGCTGAATTATCGGGACCAGGGCCATGTATGAATATGCCGCAACGGAGATCGCCGGCAGTAGCTCTCGGGAGAACCGGTTCGCCACATATATGGAAGTCGGGCCGTCCGCCGCCCCGATTATACCGATCGCCCCGGCCTCCTTGAGGGTGAATCCCAAAAGGGTTGCCACAGCGAGGGTAACGAATATCCCCAGTTGCGCGGCGGCGCCGAAAAGGAGCATGGAGGGATTCTTCAAAAGGGGTGTGAAATCTATCATGGCGCCGATACCGATAAAGATCAGTAGGGGAAAGAGTTCGGTCGAGATCCCGGCATCGAAGAGGATCTGAAGGGGCCCGCCTTCCGCCACCGCGGCCGAAAAGGGTATGTTCGTCAGGATCGTGCCAAAACCGATCGGAAGCAGAAGCGTGGGCTCATATTTTTTTGCTATGGCCAGATAGATCAGCACCAGGCCGATCAGGATCATGATGATCTGCTCCAATTCAAAAGCCAGAATTCCGCTAAACAGATTTTGCATCGGCAATCTCCATAATTTTTCAATTAACAATCCATAAATTTGCATCAGGCCTCGTTTGTCAATGATAATATCATTATGCGGGGAATTTTCGGGAAACAGCGGCCTCAATGTTGCGCGCCCATCCGATCGTTTGTCTGGACCGATCAGCTAAAACTTTGCCTAAAAAACGAGCCGTAAAGGGGTGAAGAAAAAAACCAAAGTTTAACTTGACAGAAATCGTAACTTCTTATTTTAATGATATTCGCAGTCTTGAATTGGCAAAGCCAAAAATCGCCTGCTAAATTGTAATTATCTGATATAAAATAAATTATTGATGTGTCATTGAGGGAGGTTTGTATGTTTTCGAAAATTCGGAAACGCAACGGGAACATTGTCAGTTTTGATAAGCAAAAAATCGTTCTTGCGATACAGAAAGCCGGCGGAGCAACGGGGGAATTTGACCAGGACATCGCTGAGGTGCTAACCCAAAGGGTCGT
>CAYRVG010000063.1:0-8642 GCA_964427765.1 uncultured Candidatus Cloacimonadota bacterium | reverse complement strand
ATCGCCTCCGGCCAGTTCAGCAAGTCAGGGGTAAAGAACTAACAAACCACCAAGCACTATGAAAAAACAGCCCGGTTTTGGAAGCCGGGCTTTTTTGGTGGATACTAAGGCGCTGATCCTGCCAATGAGGAAAACGCCAAAGCAGGCAATGTTAAGCCTAACTTCCTTAACAGCAATATAATAACCTTCATGTATGGCATTCTTTTCCCGGGTCCTGGCCTTAATCACTTCTTAATCAAGCCTTAATCAAGCGTTAACAATTAAGACTTGATTAAGGCTTGATTAAGAAGTGATTAACGCTTTGGAGAGAGGGAGACCCGGCTAATTTTCTTATGTCTGGCAGTTATCTGTGTGAAATATCCTGGTCCTTAAGCAGCATAATTCAAACTAATTCAACTGAGAAAACCTCAGGCTGTCTGGCAGAAAATTCTTGACTTATATTGGCCATAATCATTTTTTGGTGTTTAATGAAGAAAAATGCATAAAATGCCTTTTGAAGGATGATAAAAATGAAGAAAATGCTTTTGCTGACGGGCTTTATGGCCTTTATATGCGCGGCCTTCGCGCTGAGCCTGGATCTGGATGTCCCTGCCAATGCCTGGCAGGGTGAATCACGGGGAATCGAAACATCCCCCATTCTCGACCCCGGCGTTCCCGCCCTGAACTATTTGCCCGTGAGGGTGCTCATTCCTTTTGGGGAAAAGGTTGAGAGCGTGAGCGTCACCCTGTCCGAACCTGAATTGGAAAGAAGCGGTGTGATCCTGGAACACGTGGCTGCCCAACAACCCATATCCGTGCCCCTGGCGCAGGTTACGGAGCCGGATCCCGAAATCTGGAATGCGGACGCCCCCTATCCGGCGCGGGACTTTGCCTATCTGGGCACACAAACCATGCGCGGTTACCGGATCGCCGTGATCAACATCTATCCCTGGAAATACAATCCGGTGAAAGGCGAGGTTTACGCCAGCGATCACACCCAGATAGAGATCGAAACCTCATGGGATGAAGAAACGGCCGTCAGATCCGCCAATTTCCACGCCCCCGCACTCGGAAATTCCGATGTGTGCGCTTTTGTCCTGAATCCTGAAGTTTTGGCTTCCTACAACTCATTTTCATCCCACCGTTCCCACACTTCCCAGAGCAGGCTGATCGACCTCAGCGTGCCCAAAAAGATGATCATAATCACCGATCCGGGCAGCGAACCCCTCTTTCAGAATTACATCCAGTGGCGCGCCTCGCAGAACGTGAGCACGGCCATATACCTGACCTCGGACATCTATAGCGAATACACCGGAGTGGACAACGCGGAAAAGGTGCGCAACTTCATCATCGATGCCTACCAGACCTGGGCAACCACCAGCGATCCCCTGGAATACGTGATCCTGGGCGGGGATGACGAGATCGTCCCGGAACGCGGCTGCTACGGGCAGGTGGGCAACACGGTGGACCAGAGGATGCCCACGGACATCTATTTCAGCAACCTCGACGGAAACTGGAACGCCGACGGCGACCAGATCTGGGGAGAGCAACTGGACGACGTGGACATGCTCCCGGAGGTCCATATCGGCAGGTTCCCCGCCCAAACCGCCGCGGAGTTCGACAACATCCTGCGCAAAACCCAATATTACGTCAATAACAGCACATTCAGCAACAACATCTCCATCATGTTCGGCGAAAACCTGAACAACAACCCCATGACCTGGGGCGGGGATTACAAGGATGACGTTGCCACCCACATCCCGGAAAACTATTTTCTGCAAACCCTTTACCAGCGTGACGGAAACTATGACGCCCAGGCGGTCTGGAACGCCATCAACCAGGGCGCCAACGTGATGAACCACATGGGCCACGCCAACGAGACCTACCTTATGGGGCAGGGCAATAATACGATCGAACTGCTTGACAACACGGAATATGGCTTTCTTTACACGCAGGGATGCTATCCCGCCGCGTTTGACCAAAGGACCAGCGGCGACGGCGAATCGATCGGTGAACACATGGTCACCACCGATGGCGGCCTCTTTGCTTTCCTTGGCAACACCCGCTACGGCTGGTACATGCCGGGCAGCATCAACGGCGCTTCGCAGTTCTACGACCGCGAGTATTTCATCGGGCTTTTTGAGACAGTTTACACCCAGCTGGGCCAGGCGCTCACCTATTCCCGCCTGCAAAACCTGAACGCCGCCCTGAGCAACGACGTCATGCGCTGGTGTTATTACGAGGTGGTGCTGTTCGGCGATCCCTCCATCGAGGTTAAATATCCCGATCCCTCCCTGCCGCTGCTGAGCCTGGAAGATTACACCATCACAGACGAAGAGGGGGATAACGACGGCAGCCTCAATCCCGGCGAGATCCTGCGCATTTATCCCACCATCCTCAATCAGGAGGGATGGGCCGCCGCTTACGACGTGACCGCCACTCTGACCAACCTTCCCGACGGCGTCCAGGCGCTTGCCGGCCAGCTCGTCATTCCGCAGATCCAGCCCGGCCAGACCAGCGATCCCAACCTTTATTTCCGGGTTCAGCTTCCCCAGGAAGCCATCTACGGGATTTTCCACCTCAACCTGCAATTGGAATCGATTCATCCCGTCACCCAAACCAGCACCGGGATCAGAAAATACAGGCTGGATTACGACATTACGCTCATCGACAACCGTTTCCCCTGGGATTGTCAGGTGAGCACAAAATCCGCCCCCATCGTCTATGACATGGATAACGACGGTAGCCTGGACATCGTTTACCTGGACGTTTACGGCGAATCCTACTTCGTGAATAACACCGGGCAACAGTACGGCGGATATTTTGCCCCGCCGGTTCAGGACATCATGCACAGCTCAGCCATGGGAGACATCACGGGTGACGGCTCTCCCGAGATCGTTTATGCCAGCCGCACGGGCAGGGTATATGCCTCCACTTTGGACGGAACCCAGGTTTTTGATTATGAGGGCAACAGCCCCTTCCTGTTCACACCCGTGATCGCGAAACTGGATAACTCAGGCGCGGAAAAGGTCCTGGCAAATTCCCTGGACGGAAACCTGCACGCCATAAATGAAGACGGCACCCCCGTGAATGGATTCCCCGTCAACCTTGGCTCGGCCTTCTTCACGGAGTTGGCGGCCGCGGACCTCGATGGTGACGGCCTGATGGAGATCATAGCCGGAACCACGAACGGAAACCTGCACGTGCTCAGCCCCTCTGGAAACTACAAGCCCGGCTTTCCGCTGCAGATGAACGGGATGATCACCGGCTCGCCCACCGTTTTGGACAATGGCAACATCGTTTTGGGTACAAATTCCGATATGTATCTGGTTTCCCCGCAGGGCGAGATCCTTTTCAGTAAAGAGATCTCAGCCGCCATGGCTTCCGGATCCATAGTTGCGGACATGGATCTGGACGGCGAACTCGAGATAATCTTTGTAACCCTGGGTGGAACGCTGTATGTGGTTGACCAGGATGGCAATGACCTGAACGGCTTCCCGGTCGATACCGAAGTCAACTTCAACACCCCGCCCCTGGCGGCCAATCTGGATTCAGACCCGAATCCGGAAATACTCCTTTCCAGCTATGTGAACACCACCTTTGCCTATAACCATGATGGTACGGGCGTGGGCGGCTTTCCCTTCGTAACCTCCTACAACGGCTGTACCCCCGGCACGATCTGCGACTTTGACGACGACGGAATGCTCAAGCTCGTGAACGGTTATTCCACAGGGATCCTCGTTCTGAACCTGCGCCGCCCTGCCACGAACGTCATGCCCTGGATCACCTATCGCGGCTCCCTCAAGCGCCAGGGCTCCTTTGCCTCGACGGGCTACGTGCCGAATTTGGACCCCGTCGTGCCGGCTTACTCCAACGAACTCACGCAGAATTATCCCAATCCCTTCAATCCCACCACCACCATTGCTTTCCAGACCGCGAAAGACGGATTAGCGAAACTTTCCGTATACAACGTGAAAGGCCAGCTGGTGCGTGTTTTGAGGGAAGGGAACCTCAGATCCGGCAACCACAGCGTCGTCTGGGACGGCAGGGACGCCTCCGGAAAAGAGGTATCCAGTGGATTGTATTTCTATCGGCTGGATACGAAGGACGAGACCATCACCCGGCGGATGCTGCTGGTGAAATGAAGAAAGGCCTTGACATGCATAACGCTTGATCTTGTATAAGAAAAAATATAATAATGGAGGCTAAGATGCCCAAAGTACTGATCGCCACAGAAAAACCCTTTGCCGCGGAAGCCGTGCAAAAGATCAAGAGCGAACTTGACTCCGCCGGTTATTCCCACCAGTTTTTGGAAAGCTACACCGACGTAAACGATCTTTATACCGCCGTCGCGGACGCGGATGCCCTCATAATCCGCAGCGACAAGGTGACCGAGGCCGTTTTTGCCGCGGCCCCCAAGCTGAAGATAGTGATCCGGGCCGGCGCGGGTTACGACAATATCGACCTGAAGGCCGCCACGGCGCACAACGTAGTCGCCATGAATACGCCCGGCCAGAATTCCAATGCCGTGGCCGAACTGGCCCTGGCAATGATGATCTACATGGCCCGGGGAAAATTCAACGGCAAGAGCGGAACTGAGCTCGCCGGCAAGAAACTGGCCCTCTATGGCTTTGGCTACGTTTCCCGCTATCTGGCCAGGATGGCCAAGGGCGTCGGAATGATCGTCTATGCTTACGACCCCTACCTGAGCAAGGAGATCATGACCCAGGAAGAAGTGCTTGCCCTGCACACGGCGGAAGACATTTTCAAGACCGGGGATTTCATATCCCTGCATATCCCCGCCACGGCCGAGACCAAGAGATGCATCAACTGGGACCTGCTGGGCCTGATGAAGGACAATTGCATCCTGATCAACACAGCCCGCAAGGAAGTCCTGGACGAGGACGCCCTTTTAAAGGCCTTTGAAGAAAAGAAGAAATTCCGCTACGCGGCGGATATCACCCCGGATAACGCGGAAAAACTGATGGAGCTTTATGCCGACCGTTTCTTCCACACGCCCAAGAAAATGGGCGCCCAGACCCAGGAGGCGAACGTCAATGCCGGCGTTGCCGCGGCCAAGCAGATCATCGGGTTCCTGGAGAAGAACGACACCACCTTCAAAGTGAACTGAACGCGGCTTGAATTGATCCCAAAAAGGATCAAGCAGCCCTCAGCAATAAAAAACCCCCGGCGAGAACCGGGGGTTTCTTCATTAATACAGGTTTTCTATTCGTTTGCTGGAACCGGCTCCACGGATACGTATTTTCTGTCTGAACCGCGGGTCTCAAATTTAACGTGGCCCTCGACGAGGCTGAAGAGCGTGAAATCCCTTCCCATGCCGACATTCTTGCCGGGATGGAATTTTGTGCCTTTCTGGCGGACAATGATGTTCCCGGCCAACACGTATTCGCTGCCGAATTTCTTCACTCCCCTGTATTTGGGGTTGCTGTCACGTCCGTTGCGGCTGCTGCCAACACCTTTCTTATGTGCCATTCTTCCTCCCTAAACCCGGATCCCGGTAACTTTGATATCTGTATATTGTTCACGGTAACCTTTCTTTACGCGGTAACCTTTCCTCCGTTTCTGGTGGTAGATCACCTTCTTCTTGCCTTTACCGTGGTCGATCACTTCGGCAAGGACTGCTGCGCCTTCTACTACGGGTTGGCCGACCTGTATCCCTTCATCGTCGCGGATGAGGAGCACCCTGTCAAATTCCAGGGCCTGGCCGGGTTCCGCCGTATTCAGCAGGGGAACGCGCAGAGTGGCGTTTTCTTCAGCCCTGAACTGAAATCCTTTGATATCTACGATGGCGTACATCTTTACTCCTTGTATTTTCACATGAATTTACACGATTTTTGGAGGCAGCATATCCGTCAAGCAGAAAATTCGGCTTTTACTGAAAGGAATTTTGACGATGTGGAATAAAAAGTGCTAATATCTTATAATCCCCGCCGGACGTTTTGTTCCACGCCAGGTAAACATTATACGCGGAAAAACGCTCCCCCGGTTAAGGCTTGAATTTGTCTAAACAATGTATAGATACATACAGTAAGAACATCCATGGGAGGTTCCATGCGTAGCATAATGTTTATATTTGTTCTGGTGTTTCTGGCTGGACTGGCTGGAGCCCAAACCCTTCCGATGACTGATCTGGGGACGGGGCATTTCAGCAGCGAGATGGGGGTCTATGTCTCGGGAGATACCCTTGCCCTGGTTTATTCTGACAATCCTAATCCCGATCCCTCCGTCCCGGGAATTATCGTCTTCCGCGCGAGCACCGATGGCGGGGATACCTGGAGCTCGGTGAACGTGGCCATAAGCCGGAACTGCCTCACCCGGCCAACTCTACACTATACCGCAAGCGAGATCATCATCACCTATGCCGATGGTTACAAGCGCCTCATCGCCCGTTCCCTGGATGGGGGCGCGACCTGGCAAACCTGGCCCGAATATCCGGAGCTGAATACCGGCCGGACATTCGAGAACAGCCCCTTCACAGAGCGCCGCGGCGGGCAACTCAAAATGGCCGATCTGCTGCTGCCCTATCCTGAATACGCGCAGGACACATATTGCCAGCCCGGCGACCCGGAAGAACTGCAAGTCCCGCAGATATTTACGAACAACGACATGTCGGTCAACGACACCCATCTCTACTATCAGGGAAGCGATGAGATCAACGGCGTAGTGCGCGTCAATTCGGATATCTGGATCAAGCAGGCGGGAGGCGGCAGCAACAACGGCTGGCCAACCTTCCACGCCCCGGTGATCATTTCCGGGGAGGTCCACTCCGCCAGTGGAGCCTATCCTGAGGACCAGATCTTTCTGGGCGGCCTGATCGAGAACGCGCCTGATCTGGAAATATTCGGTTCACCCAGGCACATAGCAATAACTGTGGGCCCCCCATACTATGATCCCGACAGGATCATGTTGGTGGAGGTTGATGACACAGGTTATACCGCCTATATGGGACTGCTGACGGAGCCAGAGACGGTGCAAATCCCTGTCTATGCCAGCTATCCCCCCGCGGGAAATGCTGATCCTCTTTATCACAACACCTACACGGTGCGGGACACGATCTGGTCCTATTATGAAAACGGTTCCAACTGGAACAGGTCATATTTCGTCCATTCCAAACTCTGGATCAAGGGTACTTTCAGTCATCACCAAACCTGGGCGGCGGCAGACACCATCTTTATCGTCGATGATATTCTGCTGTACAATACCCCGCCCCATGTTTGTCCAAACTATAACATGGTGGATTCCGTTAACCTGATCTCGGAAAAGAGCATCGTGCTTAAATACGGCTACCGCGATCCGGTCGATTCTTTGCGTTATCACGGACTTTGCGGAGCGGACCAGATCCCCCACAATATTTATGCCAACCTCTTCGCGATTGGCAGAGGTTCGGACTACAATCCACGCAATGACGGTGTTTTCACTTTTGAATACCAGCATCCGCATCCCTCGATCCCGGCTGTAAATCTGGGCGGAACCACATATGACAACATCGATCTGCACCGCTACCGCTATCCGCAGGAGCCAGGATTTCCCTGGGCCACAACCACCTCCGGCGATCCCCAGAACCTGAGGATCGACCTGCCCTGGTACAATCCCCTCTGGCCGGAACGAACGCCCTATCTGGAACGCGGCACCATCAAGGTTTGGGGCAACATATTCCAGCGGCGCCGCGGCTTCCTGCACCGTTCGTATGATGACGCCGAATGGCCCAGTAATGGGGTTTGGGACCCTGGGCAGGATCTTTGCGGCGGCTCCAGTTCGCCAGCCGCGGTCCAGCATACCGATCCTGTTTTGGGCATCGAACTAACCAATGTCAATTATCCCGGCGCCACAGGTTCCGGAGTGGGCTATAAAAAGCAGCATGTCCCCGATCCGCGCCAAAATCTGAGTGATCTGCAGATGGGAGCGGAAATTGACTGCCAGTCCTTGCTGAAACTGGGCCTGGCCCTTTGCAGCCAAACCCCGACAGGAAGCGAACGCTACTATCTGAGACCCCAGTTGCGCCGCACCCGCTCCAAGGATCTCACCCGGCTGGGCGAAAACGCCCTTTACAGCGTGAACGACCTGCTGCTCTTTGCCGCCGGGGACGACGTTTCCGACTGGTCCACCTCTACAGAAGGCGGAGGCCTGATCCGCGGAATGGAACTGGTCTCGGACGGATCAGCTCTGATCTGCCAATATCGCTTCGAGAACCAGCAGCTGAGGCTGAAGGTGAGTAAACTGGCTGCCGGCATCGGTACAGTGGTCTGGGAACAGGATTTACCCGCCTTCAGCCAGCTCAATGACATCGCCATCCTGCCTGACGGCCAGCAGCTTCTTGCCAAATATGAGAATAACGGCTATCTCCTGCTCTGGCTGCTGACAGACGATCCCGGCGTACAACTCCTCCGGGTGTGGGAAACTGAGCCCTATTCACCGGATCAGATCGACCTGGCGTCCTCAAGGCTTGTTTTAGAGGGGGTCAATGACGAAACAGTAGATATTTTCCTCTGGCTGCGGAATCCTGGCGATGATGGTAACCAGCCTGGGACAGTGTTCCACACCCGGTCTTCCATCACCGTTCCGGCCGACGATCCAGCCGTTCCCGCCATCCCTGAAGCGCGTCTCAGCGCCTGGCCCAACCCCGCTTCCGGGCAGATGAACAT
>CAYRVG010000062.1:0-3106 GCA_964427765.1 uncultured Candidatus Cloacimonadota bacterium | reverse complement strand
GTGATCTTGCTCAACGACCGCCTGCAGACCGCATTTCCCGAACACAGCGAGGTCATTGCCAACAACAGCGTGGACCTCGTGGCCCAGATCGCCGCCCTCAGCGCGCAGATCGCCCGTGAGCGCAGCACCTTTGCCAGAACGCCCCTCATCACTTTTCATGACAGTTTTCACCATTTCGTCCGGGATTACGGCATCGAATACCTGGGCAGCGTGCAAAGCTCCGCCGGACGCGAGCCTTCACCCAGGGAACTGGCCCGTATCGGGGACCTGATCCGGGAAAACGGGGTCCGGGCGATCTATGTCGAACCCCAGATGGATAAAAAATCCGCCGCCGCCCTGGCCAATGAATTCGACCTGCAGATAATCGAGCTCGATCCCCTCGGCCACACTTTCAAACCCGAGACCTACATGGATATTATCCTGAACAACTGGGAGGGCATGAAACTCGGCTGGCAGGTGCGGAACGAAACCCCGGCCAATTACTGAGCTCCGCCCATGATCGAGATCAGGGACCTGAATTACAGCATCAATTCAAACATAATACTGGAGGACATCAACCTTGAATTGACCGATGGCGAATTTGCAGCCATAATCGGTCCCAACGGCGCCGGCAAATCCACTCTCATCAAGCTCCTCCTCGGTTTCCTGCCCCTCCAGGAAGGTTCGATCCTCATTGACGGCGTGCCCCACCTGAAGTGGCTGAAAGAACATCCCGTGGGTTACCTGCCCCAGGGTGAGGTGTTCGACCGCAATTTCCCCGCCCGGGCGATCGATATCGTTCTGATGGGCCTGGCCGGGGAACTTCCCCTCGGGGCAAGGTTCAAAAAAGAGCACAAAGAGCGCGCGCGGGACGCCATGCGCACCACCCAGGTCTCCAGCCTCGCGAACAAATTCATCGGGGAACTCTCCGGAGGCCAGTTGCAGCGTGTCTTCCTCGCCCGAGCCATCGTCTCCGAAAGCAAATACCTGATCCTGGACGAACCGGAAGCCTCCATCGACATGCCCGGCGTGAAAAGCTTCTTTTCCCTGCTCAGGGAACTCAACGAGGCGGGAAAGACCATCATTACGATCTCCCACGATCTCAATATCCTCACCGAGTATTGCAGCTTCCTCATCTGCCTGAACCGCAACCTGCACTGCCACACCCAGACCGAGCTGGTGAACGCGGAACTCATCCACAGGACCTTTGGTGAAAACATCCACGTGATCAAAAAGGAATACTGAAGATGCTTTATTCCTTCCTCGCTTACGCGCTCCTGGCCGCCGTCCTCTCCTCCGTTTCCCTGGCCCTGTTCTCACCCTTTGTGACCCTGCGCCGCATCTCCTATATGGGACAGGCGCTTTCCCACGTTGCCTTCGCGGGGATCGCGATCGCCCTGCTCGCCGGCTGGAACATGCAGATCACGACCCTCATCTTCGTGGTCGGTGTGAGCCTCGCCGTAAGCTGGTTTTCCAGCCATCAAAAACTGGAGGAGGCCAATTCCATCACCATTTTCCTCAGCGTCTCCATGGCCCTGGGGATAATCCTGATCTCCCTCAAACGGGGATACACCTTCGACCTTGCCAGTTACCTCTTCGGAAACGTCCTCATGGTCACGACCTCCGACCTCTGGTATCTGGGCATCCTCTGCGTCCTCAACCTCGTTTTCATCATCACCCTCTACCGCGAACTCTTCTACCTTTCCTACAATCCCCAGATGGCGCAGTTCTACAGGCTTCCGGCGAACATGGTCAACCGCCTGTTCCTGATCCTGCTGGCCGCCAATATCGTCATCACCCTCCACTCCGCGGGGATAATCCTCGTCAGCGCGCAATTGATCCTGCCTGCCGCCACAGCTTTCAACCTCGTGCGGAGGCTGGATCACGCCGTGCTCTGCAGTGCTTTGCTGGCGATCCTGGCGGCGGGAGGGGGCTTTGCCCTTTCCTGGCAATTGAACCTCCCCACCGGTGCCAACATCGTCATCCTGGAATTCATCTTTTACCTGGTCAGCCTGTTCCTCCGAAAAGGTCTGCATGCCAGATTAGCACAAGATTAAAGAACCCTTCATCCCGGACACCGATCTATTCATCTCTCTCTAACTTAGCATAAGGTTGGCCATTCTTTGGGTTAACATTTTAATTTTTCTACCTGTATACTTAAAAGGGTGACTCTCCAACTTTGGCTGTCAACCAAAGTGAGGATGAAAAATGAAACGTAATGCAAAGCAAGTAGTTAGGCATGGTCGAAGTTTCCAAGAGCATGTTGTATATGCAGTTGTGAGAGATGGCATCAGTATTGCCAAGGTATGCTCATTGGTCTTTCCTGATTTTGGTTGAGTAGTATTTCTTTGGGATTGACATGCTTGGGAAAAGGATTAAATTGTCAAATAAACGCATTGGGGAGATATTTATGCCCACAGATCTCGAGATAGCGCATCAGGTGAAACTGCAGCCCATTGATGAAATAGCGGCAAAGATCGGTCTGAAACCCGATGAAATAGATCATTATGGGGATTTTAAAGCCAAGCTCCGTTTTTCCACCCTGAAGAGGATCAGGGGAAATCCGCGGGGCAAGCTCATCCTCGTTTCGGCGATCACCCCGACGCCGGCGGGCGAAGGCAAGACGACGGTCTCGATCGGGCTTTCCCAGGCCCTGAACAGGATCGGCAAAAAGTCCATCGTGGCCATCCGCGAGCCCTCGCTGGGCCCGGTTTTCGGCATCAAGGGGGGCGCGGCCGGCGGCGGCTGGAGCCAGGTCCTTCCCATGGAGGACATCAACCTCCATTTCACGGGCGATTTCCACGCCGTGACAGCCGCCAACAACACCCTTGCCGCGCTGGTCGACAACCATATTTATCACCAGAACAAGCTGGGCATCGATCCCCGCAGGATCACCTGGAAACGGGTTCTGGACGTGAATGACCGCATGCTGCGCAAGATCGTCATCGGCCTCGGCGGCAGCAAGCAGGGTTTCCCGCGGGAGGACGGATTTGACATCACGCCCGCCAGCGAGATCATGGCCATCCTCTGCCTCGCCAACAACATGGATGAGCTGAAAAAGCGCATCGGCGACATCATGGTGGGGTTCACCTTTGAACGCGAGCCCGTGCATGTCCGCCAATTGGGG
>CAYRVG010000061.1:0-2687 GCA_964427765.1 uncultured Candidatus Cloacimonadota bacterium | reverse complement strand
GGTGTCATTTTATGGGGGCGCATCTCATAAAGCAGGACTTTCAGCCCCTTATCCGCCAGATATAGAGCCGCTTCGCTGCCCGCCAGACCTGCTCCGATTATTTTGATCGCTTCCATGTGAACCAATGCACCCTTTTTTCCCTCAGGAATATTATCAATCCCACAAAGGCGCCCAGAAAATCCTGGAGAAAAAAGACGGATAAAGTGGCGGTGATCACCTGGATCTGTGTATAGCCAACCTCGGAAAGGAAATGGATGGCGAAGGATTCCTTCAAACCAAGGCCGGCAAAGGTGATGGGAATGCCGTATGCCATATGGGAGAGGGACATCCTTTTCAGGACCTCTCCAAAACCGATGGGAATCGCGCCATTCAAAACCAGCCAATACTGGTAATGGTTGATGAGGGTGATTACCACTTGGATCAGCACTATGCCCGGGGCAAGATATAGATACTGCGGTTTGAGCCTGCGCCACCGGCGGTTCAGATTCATGACAAAGTAGAACCAGATGGGTAGGGTCCCAATGACTATCAGAATGGGCAGGCTTATCCATAGGGAAATTTCCGTAAAATAGTGGTAAGCCGCCATCGAGCCGAAGGTAAACAACGCCCAGACAACAAATATCCTTTCAAAATGGTAGGAAACGACTGAAGCCACCATGCTCGAGTTTTTTACATAGGCCGCCTTACCCATCATGCCAATACCGCCGGGAATTGCAAAGCGCAGGGCCTGCCCGATCAGATAGGAATTAAATAAATCCCTGGGTTTCGGTTTGTAAAGGGGGTTTAGTTCCAGTGAGTATTTCCAGGTCAGGTACTGCCCCCAGTGGCGTAGGATGGAAAGAAAAAACAACAATGCCACCAATCCCCAGGGTAAATTGGCAAAACTCTCCAGCAACATGGACAGATTCATTTTCCTGAATATCATCCACAGGATCAGGGCCGTGATACCTCCTTTTAGGACATAGACAAAGATATTGAGAATTTTCTTTTTCAAAGCAAAAAACCAAGATGCCTAAAACAAATTACGGACGTGATCCCATGCCTGCCTGATTAGTTCTCGCGGCGGCGCAGCCAGGCTTCCATCCTCCATCATGCGCTGGCAGGCAGCCCTGGCGGCATCCATATCAGATTTTGCCCTGCGATACACTTCATCTTGTGGCAGGCTCAGGCGTGATACGCCTTCCTCGCAAGCCTGCGCGGCAACTTCGGCGGCCTCCCGGGCAAACACTCCGGCCGCATCCATGCGGGGGATGATGTTCTCAGGCTCAATGCCCCTTTTTTCCGCAAAGGAAGCCAGGGAATGCGCCGCCCGGATCGCCATAGTGTCTGTGATCTTGCTTGCCCTCACCAGAAGAGCGCCTTTGAGGATGCCGGGGAAACCGAGGGAGTTGTTGATCTGGTTGGGAAAATCCCCGCGCCCAGTCGCGACGATAAAAGCGCCCGCGGCCTTGGCCTCATGAGGATATATCTCCGGCACCGGGTTGGCGCAGGCAAACACGATGGCTTTGGGTGCCATGAGCCCTATCCATTCGGGCTTTATGGTTCGCGGCCCCGGCCTGGAGAGCGATATCAGGACGTCAGCGCCTGGCATTGCCTCTTCCATTGTGTTGTATTTATGGGGATTTGTCGTTTGGGCCAGTTCCCATTTCTTTTTCTCGTCAATATTGGTTGCCAGGTCTTTCCTTGCGGAATGCAATCCGCCCCGGCTGTCAAAGATAACCAGATTACCCGGATCCAGCCCCTCCTGCATCAGGATGCTGGCGATGGTGGTGTTGGAGGCGCCGGCCCCAAAAAGGACCGCGCGGATGTCCTGAATTTTCTTTCCGGCCAGCTTCAGCGCGTTCAGCAGTCCGGCCAGGGTCACGCAAGCCGTGCCCTGGGCATCGTCGTGCCAGACGGGGATCTGGCAGGAAGCGCGTAATACGTCCAGCACCTTGTAACAATTGGGATGCGAAATATCCTCCAGATTGACCGCGCCCACGCTCGGCTCCAGCATTTTCACGAAATCTATTAGTTTATCAGGATCAGGCTTTCCGTCTTTACCGCGGTCATTGACGCAAAGGGAGATCGCGTCAATGCCCCCCAGATATTTCATCAGCATCGCCTTGCCTTCCATGACGCCCAATCCGCCGCTCACGCCGCAATCCCCGTCCCCCAAAACCCGCGTACTGTCAGTCACCACGGCCACCAGGTTGCCCCGGTTGCTGAGATCGAAGGATCTTTCCTGGTTTTCCCGGATAGCCGTGGAAACGGAGGAAACGCCCGGGGTATACCAGACGTTGAACCAGTTGAATCCCCAGATCCCGGCCTTCGGCAGGGTCTGCATCTTGCCCTGGTAGTGGCGGTGCGTCAATTCCGCCAGCTTTTTCAGAAAAGCGGTTTGTGCTTCCGCCCTTGTTTCGTCAGGGAAGCGTTGGGAAAAAAACTCTCTCAGGTTGGCAAGGTCGCTGCGCAATTCTTCCATATAACATCCATATTAATAAAAAAATCACATTTGGGATTTGGTAAGATATTGTCAACCTTATTAATGGATCTGACCCATAGCTTGACCGGGATGTTGATGAGCGCCTGATTGATTCCGCGCAGTGAGAGGTTAAATAAGTTGATCGCGGGGAAATTCAGATCTTCGCTTTCAGGTTCACGAAGAAATTGAACCCCGCCCCCGGATAGCCATACTCGGTCTCATA
>CAYRVG010000060.1:0-19533 GCA_964427765.1 uncultured Candidatus Cloacimonadota bacterium | reverse complement strand
CAGCGCGAACGAATCTGAACCTTCAAACATCGTCACCGCCTTCGTGATGCCGGACATGCACACCGAGCTTTGCCACGACGACGGCACCGCTGAGGAAGGATTCAACGTTGGTTCGACCCGCCAGATGGCCGTGAAACACGAATACAACGGTTCCGTGACGGTCAAGTATGCCAAGGTTTACGTGCATACAGTGGGAACCGCGGGAATCATCATCCGCGTCTATGACAACGACGGCGCAAACGGCATGCCCGGGGATACCTACCTGGCCCAGTACCAGTATCCTGCCGCCTCAGTGGTGGAAGGATGGAACTGGATCGCCCTGCCGGCCGACATCGTCGTGGACGATGGCGAATTCTACATCGGCATCCTCGAGACCACGAACGCTTCCGCGATCGGACTGGATACATCCAGCAACGGCTACAGCTACCAGCGTCTTACCACAGAATGGACGCCCGTAACCACAGGCGAGATCATGATCCGCGCAATCGTCGAACACGGTGTGGGCAACGATGACAACGTCACCCCGGTCTACACCCTCGATGCCAATAACTATCCCAACCCCTTCAATCCTGAGACCACCATCTCTTACAGCGTTCCCAACGCCGGACCCGCAAGCCTGAAGGTCTACAACCTCAAAGGCCAGGTCGTCCGCACCCTTGTGAACGATAATCTCGAACCAGGTGAATACAGGATTGTCTGGAACGGCAAGGATGAAAGCGGCCAAAACGTCTCCAGCGGATTGTACTTCTACCGTCTCACCAACGACGGCAAGACCATCACCCGCAAGATGCTGCTGGCCAAATAATAACGATTGAGCCAAGGCTCAACATAATACCTGGGAGTGACCCTCGATCGGGGTCACTCCTTTTTTATGTGCACAGTAATCAGGGTTATTGACTGCATGGCTAAAGGTTATAATTCCTGCCCCAGGTTTTTTGGTTGACGTGATAAGGGAGGTCTTTTTTTTAGCAATGACAAAGGGATAATAAGATTCCAGATTTGAATACAAAGGAGTTGATATGAAACGCTGGATTATTTTGATGCTCTTCATAAGCTCGCTGCTTTGGGCGCAGGAACCGGATCCGGATGCCATTGTTGGCAAAATAGACGACATAACCTACACCTATTCGGAATATGAGAACATCCTTGCCAACTATTATTCCTTTTATGAGCAAAGGCAGGGAAAACCCCTGAGTGATGAAGATAAAGCCAGACTCAACAACCAGTGTTGGGAAGAACTGGTGGGCCGTTATGTTTATGACCAGGCCATCGAGGCAGACAAGATACAAATTACACGACAGGAACTGCTCAGAGAAGCAAAGAGAAATCCCCCGGCCATAGTCAGGCAGATACCCGACCTTGTAAAAAACGGCGTTTTTGACCAGGAGACATACGAAAAAGCCCTGGATGAAGCCACTAAATTCAGAGAAGCAGTTTTGGATGAGGTGAGATCCCTGTACAAGTATGACAAACTCCTGGATACGATCAGGTCCGAAGTGGATGTCGAAGTTGACAGCGTCAGACAGGCCTGGATGCATGAGCAGGAAACGGTGGACGCCCAGATCATATTCTTTGATGCCAATAAATTAACATCCGTCAACGCGACTGAGGAAGACGCGCGGCAATTCTATGAAGCCCGCAAGGAGGAATTCCGCCTGGATAATTGCCGTAGGTTGAAATATGTCCATTTTACCAAGACCCCCTCCGCGGAGGATTCCCTGGCAGTCCGGGACAGCATCATGCAAATGTATCATGAGCTTCTATCTGGCGCGGATTTCGAGAAAATGGCACGTGAACATTCTGATGACCGGGGCAGCGCTGTCAATGGAGGGGATCTGGGCTGGTTTGGCCGCGGGCGCATGATCCCCGCCTTTGAGGAAGTCGCGTTCAGCACTCCCGTCGGGGAGATCGCCGAACCTGTGCTTTCCAGATTTGGCTGGCATATCATCGAGGTTTTGGAACGCAGGGAATCCGAGAGTGGAACGGAGGTCCGGGCGCGGCACATCCTGCTCAATATCAAGCCTGGCAGGGAAACGCTGCAGGCAATGAAATCCCGCAGCTCGCAGCTTTTCGCCCTGGCCAATGAAAAAGGCCTGGAGGAGGCGGCGGAAGAAATGGGCCTGGAAGTGCTCGAAACCTCGGTGTTCAGGGAGGAGGATGGTTTCATCCAGGAGATCGGCAGAACCACGGAACTGGTGGATTTTGCCTTTTCAAATCCCGTGGGAAGCCTGGCAGACATCTATTTCGCGCCCGGCGGCGACATCTTCATATGTGCCGTTTCCGCCGAATTGCAGGTCTATTACGTCCCCTTCGAGGAGCAGAAATCCCGCATCATGAGTGCGGCCACGCAGGCCAAGAGGGGTTATTACATGCACGACTACGTGCAAAACTTCGTGAGTGACCTGGATCCGGAGCTGTATCTACCTGTCGCGGAACGGGACAGTATCATGGTTTTGGAGATCACGGGGCACAGGAAGGGCGAGTCGATCACCTCCATCGGGAAGAATGAGGAATTGGATGGCGCGCTTTTCTCAACTCCGGAAGGGACATTTACACCCTTGATAAGTGAACAGATGCGCTGGTTTCTGGCAAAGATCGTGAAGCATGAAAAACCAGATCCCGCCGTCTGGGAGAGGGATAAAGATGTAGTTATCCGGAAAGCCCGTGAGGAAGCGCAGCAAGAACATCTAAACAAATGGTACCTGGAACAGCGGAACAAGGTCGACATCACGGACAACCGCATGGATTTCTACGATCTGAGCGCTTACCGCCAGATGCAGCAGATCCAGCTGGGGCATTAGCGGCATTTTCAGCACCCGCGGGACTTTTCCCCAAAAGGATACCAGTTCAAGGGTATCCTTTTTTCCTGCCCCGCCCTTTGTTTGAGGTGTCCCTAAGGCTGGCCATGAGCAAACCACCAGCCAAAATCGGCTGTTGGCTCCGAGGTGCTTAACCTGATGTCAGCCGTATATGCAAAGAGGGGATAGGCAGACCAGAGCCACGGCCTGTATGTTTTTCCACTGATCCCTTGATTGGCGGCCAAAGGCCCGCCACACGCCAAGCAAATACTGGACGGGCGTTTGGCCAGGCAATGGTTAGTGCGGGGCGACTGAGTCGAATAAAAGGGCAAATCCACGCGTGGAAAATTACGCAAAGCTCCTGCAAGGGCAGAAAAGATCCCATCAATGGCTGGGCATCAATGGGATCTAATTCTTGCCTGTCAAATAGTGTTTATCTCATCCTGAGATGCATGCGTTCCTTTAGGAGACAGCCTCGAAACTGGCCATCTGTTCGCGGATCGTCTGCATCTGCCGTTGGAATTCGGTCAACCGTTCCCCAGTCAGTTTTGTGGCGCCGACCATCCTCAGGTTTGTGGGATTTATCCATCTTCCGCCGCTCATCAGGCCGAAATGCAGGTGAGCGCCGGTGCTCCTTCCCGTGCTTCCGACCCTGCCGATCACCTGGCCGCGCACGACCTTTTGGCCGGGTCTGACGTTCCTTCTGCTGAGATGGGCGTATTGGGTGATCATTCCGCTGTTGTGCCTGATCCTGATCTCATTGCCCCAGCCTCCGTAGTAGCGTGAGGCAATAACGGTTCCGGTGGCCACGGCATAGACCGGGGTGCCGTATCCGGCGCGGTAATCCACTCCCTGGTGCATTCTCCAGGTCTTGTGGAAAGGATCGATCCTGCGTCCGAAGCGCGAGACGACGTGGATCGAGGCGAGAGGATATCCGACGCCCGTGGCGGAGTTGCTTTTTCCCTCGGTAGTGTAAAGTCCGTTCAAAACGGATTTCTCTTCCGGTCCCTCATAGCGGAAAAGCTCGTGCAATCCGGTGTTTTTCCCTGTGTAGGATACATAAAAGATCTTGCTCCCGGGAAGTTTTTCGCCTTCAAAGAACCGTTCCTCGAGGAAAACTGTGAAGGCGTCGCCATTCTTGGCGTCCGAGTAGAAGTTTATCTCGGCTTCCAGCCCATTGTTGATCTGTTGTTTTTCCATGGGGGTGAGGCCCATGGCCAGAAGGGAGGCGTCCAGGGTTCCCTGGAGTTCTCCAGTAATGATCCTCTGCCGTGTTTGCACTGGCAGCTGCTCCAGAAAATAGGCCAGCGAATCCCCTTTTGCTCTGAAGATGTGCCTGCTTGTGGGGTCCTGGATGTAAACCAGGCCCAAAACTTTTTCCATGTCAGGACTGAGCTCGATCTTCAGAGTATCTCCGGGCTGGATCGTCGTAACGTCAACGAAATTACCAAATTCAAAGGATATTTTGCCGATCTCGCTGAGGGGGATGTCGTTCTTTTCCATGACGGAAAAGATGCTTCCGCCGGGCGGTATTTCCTCGATTATCCAGTTCTCCCCCGCGTAAGGATCTTGCGAGGCCTCGTCAGAAGGTTTGTATATGAATCCCAGCAGCGTGAAGCTTGCCAGGCAGAGAACGATCAAACCAAGGAGTATTTTCTTTCCTATGTGCATGAGCTTGTTCCTTACTTTGAGTGATAATGGATCATTACTTTTCTTAATCCGCCGTGAAAGTGATCCATCAGTTTATCTTCCACGTTGTGCGATATACCGTTTCCCTCGTCGACGCTGATATCTCCGTCCACGCAGATCGTCATGTCGATCGTGTAATATGGCCCGAAACGGTGTACGCCGACAAGTTCGACCTGCCTGACGCCCTGGATGGAAAGCGCAATATCCCGCACCTCCCGCCGGAAGCCGTCATCCGGGATCTTGTCCATAAGTTCTGAGGAAGATTCCAGGATTATCGTTATCCCGGTTTTTACGATGAAAACCGCGACCACCGCGCCTGCTGCCGGATCCATCCAGTAAAGGCCGAACCGGGCCAAGACGACGCCGACGATCACCGCTGCGGCGGCCAGGATATCGTTGAAATGGTCATTGGCCAGCGCGCGCAGGGTCGGATTGTTGGTCATTTTATGGTTGTTTTTGGTGAAAATATAAAGATAGATCTTGATCAGCAATGTGCCGATCGCTATGAACATCACTGCCAATGGCGCTTTTTCGAAGACGTCGTAATTTGTGACAAGTTCGATGACCTTGTTGAGCGATTGCCAGAAGATCGCGATGCCGGTCGTAAGAATAAAAGCTCCCACCACGATCGAAGCGATGCTCTCCAACTGCCTGTGACCGTAGGGGTGTTCCCTGTCCGCCGGCTTCTTCGCCTTGTTCATGAAGATCTTCACGGCCACATAATAGACGACGTCAGAAGTGGAATTGATGCCGTCGGCGAGCAGCGCCTGGGAGTGGCCCAAGATACCGACTGCCGTTTTCACAATCGAAAGCAGGATATTTGTGATCAGGCCAAGGTTGACCGTAACGTTGGTCGTTTTATCCCTGTCGATCATACTCCAGCTCCCTGATATCCACAAAACCGAGCCCGGGAAACTCACTGCGTAGCTTTTGCCTGAATTCCCCGGCATCAACGGCTTGGCTGCCAATTGACGCGGTGTTCAAAAAATAGTTTTTGATTTTGAATGGAACCATTACTTTGGGCTCAAAGTCTTGCACAAAGCGTTCCAGTTTGGGAAGGCTTAGTTTGAGGCAATCCGGATGGCGGAGGATGATCCCAGCCCAAGATTCCAGCAGTGGGGTTCTTATCCTGGCAATAACCGAATCCGTGATCACTCCCGGAATGTAGATTCTTTCCGGTTTATTGCCGAGCAGTGTCTGCAATTCGGATTTTATCCCGATCAAGCTCTCGATCTCGGTTTTTATCCACTCCCCCTCACGCATGATCCAGATGGATTCTGAATCCAGCAGTGTTCGGATATCTGCAGTATTTTCTTCATCTGACACGTATTGTTCTAGCCGGTTAAGGATCTGGAGTCGTCTGATCTCGTTCTGGATGGCCTCCAAGGGTCCAAAACTTGCACCTATCATCACTATAACAGCGTCCACGGCATCGGACATGGCGATGGATTTGCGGTCCAGGGAGCCATCGATCAAAACCTTCTCCGTTCCCTGGGAGAGCAATTCTTCCAAGACCTTGATCTGTTCAGAAACCGCGGCCGGGCCGGTAATCTCTGTCTGGATCGGAAGCTCCGCTTTAGCCAGCCAGAGGGGTCTGTATGCCGGGGTTCGTTCAAGTTCCACCAGGACGGACACTGCGCTTCCGTGGGTATCCAGAGTGGGGGTGTCGCAGCAGAATATCGTGCCCGCGGCCATTTTGACCCGCGGCTTGGGGATCCGGAAAACCTGGTCCGTCTCCTCTCCGTCTATTCCGGTGCTAAAAACCCCCAAAGCCAGGTCATCGTGCTGAGCCAAGACATGGTTCAGCAGGGTGGTCTTGCCCGCGTTTTTGCATATTCCAACAATGGCAATGGCTTTTATGTCATTATTGTTGAGCCAGTTTAAGCTTGGATTGGCCGCCACTCTTACCACTGTCAGGATTCTATATGCCGTGTCACTTTTTTCTGCGCAGGATCCGTTTTGCGTCCGCGGGTCCCATCGATACTTTTCTGCCGCGAAGCAAGGTCATCAGGCCGTCGTCGGATTTTCTCTCGGCAGAGCAGAGTCCTCTGTATTTCCGGAGGTTCTGCTGCTCATATTCAGGTTCGGTGTAGGTGCATAGGTAGCCCTCATAGTTGCGCAGAATCACCCTGCCAGGCATCTGTGAAACCAGGTATTGGGGCATGACTGGTATTTTCCCGCAGCCCCCGGGCGCGTCCACGACGTATGTGGGTATGCACAAACCCGAAGTGTGGCCGCGTAGGGATTCCATTATCTCGATGCCCTTGGAGATCGGCGTACGGAAATGTGAGATCCCTTCCGTTAAGTCGCACTGGTAGAGGTAATACGGGCGGACGCGGTTCTTCACCAGCTGTTGGACCAGTTCTTTCATGACGTCGACCTGGTCATTAATGCCTTTGAGGAGCACGGACTGGTTGCCCAGGACAATGCCGCCGTCCGCGAGTTTTGCCAGGGCTGCCTTTGAGGTTGGGGTGAGCTCATGTGGATGGTTGAAATGGGTGTTCAGCCAAATGAACTTGTACTTGGTTAAAACTTTCATGAGATCATCATTGATGCGCTGAGGCAGGACAGCCGGCATCCTTGAACCGATTCTGACGATATCGACGTGATCGATATTGGACAACCGGTCCAGGATCTCGTCCAGCCTCGCGTCACTGAGGGTCAAAGGGTCTCCGCCGCTGAGGAGGACGTCCCGGATCTCTTTGTGTTCTTCAATGTAGTTCAGGGCTTTTTCCACATTTTCCCGGGGCATGGGGGCATCGTGTTCCCCGGCTTTGCGCCTGCGTGTGCAATGGCGGCAATACATTGAGCACTGGTCTGTCACAAGCAGCAGGACCCTGTCCGGATAGCGGTGGGTCATGCCAGGGACAGGCGCGTCCACATCCTCATCCAGGGGATCGGACAGATCTGAAGTAACTATCCTGCTTTCCGCGATGCGGGGGACAGACTGCAGCCTGACGGGGTCGTTGGGATTCTTATGATCGATCAGAGAAAGGTAATAGGGCGTGATCGCCATCCTGAAGGAAAACATCTGGGATCTGGCGACCGCCTCCTCATCCTTTTGCAGTTTGATGTACTTTTGAAGGGTCTTAAAATCAGTTATCCGGTTCTTAATCTGCCAGTGCCAGTCATTCCATTCCTTGTCGCTGGCAATACTGCGAATGTCAATTAGTTCAGCCATGTCAAAACCTCACTTGTCTGTATATCTTTCTTTGAAAAGGCGCATCAAAACTGGGTTGCGGCGGAGAAGATCTAGGGATATCTCCGCGTGGTGGTGGGCGTAACCATTGCCGAGGATCATATCCACATCAGCCCCAATCCCTTCGGCTCCGAGGGCGGCCTTGGTGAAGGATGTGGCCATGGAGAAGAAATAGACTATTCCCCGGTCTTTGCAGGCCATGATCGAAGGTAGCTCCGTATCCTCGATATTGACGACGTTGATGACCACGTCCGCCATCCTGCCATGCGTCAGCCGTGAAACCTCGCGCTGGATGCCGAGGGCGTCGGTCGCGCTGGCCAGGATCACTTCATGGCAACCGGTTTCAAGGCAGGTTTGGATGTAATTCTCATTCCGCACAACGCCGATGACCTTGCCGGCCACGCCCACCCTCTCACGCGCCACCGCGTTGCAAAGGATTCCGCTTTTGCCGTTCGCGCCGATGATCACCACTGTGTCACCCGGCCGCGCCAGGCGTTCCACTTGAGCCGGGGCTCCAGCAACATCAAGGACAGACAAAGCAAGATTCTCATCCATGTCGTCCGGCAGTTTGGCGTAGATCCCGCTGCTGAAGAGGATCGCCTTTCCTTCAATTTCCAATTGGTCCTTATCCAGCAACACCCTTTTGACATTGTCAATCTTCAGGGGCGTGAGGGATAGCGAAACGAGGCTGGCGACCTTGTCGCCCACTTTGATCTTTTCTTTCATCTCAAATTTATCGCCTATTGCCGCCACTTTACCGATCAGCATCCCACCGGAGCCAGTATCCTCATTCTTATGCTTGCCGGTGCGGTTGACCAGGTCAATGGCGTGTTCTGCAAAGGCTTTTTCCAAGTCGGTATGGCCCTGTTTCTCCAATTTGGCCTTGATTTGGTGAAACGAGGCGGAATCAACATTGAGACGGATCACGTCCAGGAGAAGCTCATTATCCCAGATCTCACTCATATCATTGTCCAAAACTCTTGCAGGTTGCGGCAGGACCCCTTTGGGCTCCAGAACTCTATGCGTGCCGAAACGGCAGCCGCCAACTTTCATTTCCAACTCCCTAATAAACTGTAATGTATGATATTATGTAAATTGTATTTTTAACAAACACTATTTAAAATTTCCTTTTATTGTCAAGTGGAAAGGATGTACTAGAAATGTCAGGGAAAATATTTATCTCTGCTAAATGATGCAGTTGGGCAAGAGAATAGAATCTTTACGCTAGATCATCATACCTGAGGAGACTATTGGGCTGATCCGTCGGTCCGGGCAGAGGGAGGAAGTTCGAATAGTTCATTCAAGGCGGAGTCGTAATACAATACAGCGAGATTGTTAGGCGGAACATATTCATAATGCACGGAACGGGTGTCATTCAAATTCCATATCACCTGCTGATTTTCAGTGTCGATAAACACCTCTTCACCATGCATGAGGTGCAATTGGTCTTCAACAAAGCGATCCTGCTTCTCAGTGTTGTGTTGAGAGTACTTCACGAACCATCCGGCGAGCATCTCTGTTTCCGGATCCACAAAAAGGACTATGCTCTCCACAAGCTTGTTGTATTCCGAATAATACTTTACCATGCTGCCTTCAACGTCTTCGGCCACAAAACCGCTTTGGGACATCAGGGAATCGGCTTTGTTCAGGTGATCCCCGAAGGAGAGCCCAAAAAGCCCGATCTGAGCTTGAAGCCCGGAGCATATCAATATTATCACGATAAATGGCAGGAATTTTTTCATTTCTAACCTTCGTTTGTTTTGGCGCAATGATTTTGCTACGTGGAGAGGCGTCAACCAAAATTGTATTGGGAACCATTAATGAACTCGGTTTTTCTTTAGATTCAGATGTACCGGCTTCTGCCGAACAAAGTGGTGGAAGTTAAACGCTTGACAGATGTATCAGGGTTTCCTTTCTAGTATTAAATATCCAACCAAGACCTGAAGGAGACCAAAATGTCCAAGTATGTAGTCATTGGAGGCGTTGCCGGGGGCGCGACGACTGCAGCCCGTTTGCGTCGCAGGGACGAGGATGCGCAGATAATCATGTTTGAACGCGGCAGTCATATTTCTTACGCGAATTGTGGATTGCCTTACTATATTGGCGATGTCATCAAGGACCGCGAGCGCTTGTTCGTTCAAACTCCCCAGAGTTTCAGAGCCAGGTTGAACGTCGATGTTCGCATAGATACCGAGATAACAAAAATTGACAGGGATGCCAAAAAAGTCCACGCCAAAAACCTGAAAACCGGGGAGGAATATACCGAAAGTTATGATAAATTGCTCCTTTCTCCCGGGGCTGAACCACTGCGTCCGCCGATTCCGGGGATCGATGATGAACTGATATTCACGCTTCGCAACGTGCCTGACACCGATCAGATCAAAGAATGTATCAAGACTCATGATATCAAGCGTGCCGTTGTGGTCGGAGCCGGATTCATCGGTTTGGAAATGGCGGAAAACCTCCATCATCTGGGAATATTTGTCACTATCGTGGAAATGGCCGAACAGGTAATGACCCCGCTGGATTATGAAATGGCGGCTGAGGTACACCAGCATTTAAAGACCAAGAATGTGGAATTATATCTCAACGATGCCGTCAAATCGTTTGAACGCAGATCCGGGATTATACAGGTGAATCTTACCAGCGGGAGGGAACTTGACGCCGATATGGTGATCCTTTCCATTGGGGTAAGACCGGACAGCAGACTGGCAATGGATGCGGGCCTGGAAATTAGCGCCAACAAGGGCATCATGGTCAATGAATACCTCCAGACAAGCGATCCCAATATCTATGCCGTGGGTGATGCCATTGCCATGCCCAATCCGATCACACAAAAGACATTCCTGACCTATCTCGCGGGCCCGGCAAACAAGCAGGGAAGGATCGCGGCCGATAACATGGTTGGCGGGAACAAGAGTAAATACTGCGGATCGATAAATACTGCCATCGCCAAGGTGTTCGATATAACCGTCGCCTCCACGGGAATCTCGGAAAAAATCCTCAAACAGGATGATATACCCTACCTCGCTTCGATAATCCACTCTACATCCCATGCGGGATACTATCCGGACGCGCTTCCGCTCACTTTGAAGATCGTCTTCAGTCCAGAGAAAGGAAGATTGTATGGCGCGCAGTTAGTCGGTTTTGACGGAGTTGACAAACGCATCGACATTCTGTCGCATGTAATCAAGAATAACCAGACGATCTATGATCTGGAGCGGATCGAGCATGCTTACGCCCCGCCATTTTCCTCAGCCAAGGATCCTGTGAATCTCGCCGGGATGGTGGCCGACAACATACTCAACGGCCTGATGAAGATCATACACTGGCATGAACTTCAGGGTTGGGATGAAAAAGATACCGTCCTCATGGATGTCAGGCTGGCGGATGAATTTGATCTTGGAACGATTGAGGGTGCCATAAATATCCCTGTGGATGAGATTCGCAGCAGGCTCGATGAGATTCCCAAAGATAAGCGGATTGTTATCTTATGCGGCACAGGGCACCGTTCCTATTTTGCCGCGCGGATACTTTTACAGAAAGGATATGAGCAAGTGTATAACCTTTCCGGCGGATACCTTACCTATGAGCATGCCACCCAGAAACAATCCAATGAGGACATTTTTTCCAAGGATATCATCGGCAAGGACGACCAGATCTATCAAAGCGATCCCCATAAGAAAGCCATGCCAGAGGCGAGAACCGTCGAGGCGGACGCCTGCGGCCTGCAATGTCCGGGACCCATCCTGCGGCTCAAACAGGAGATGGATAAACTTTCCAATGGCGACATTCTCAAGATCTCGGCCACGGATCCCGGCTTCATGAAGGATGTCCCCGCCTGGTGCAAAATGACCGGGAACAGTCTGCTGGAAATCTCCGAAGAGGGGCGCAAATATGTTGCAACGGTCAAAAAGGGCGGCGAGCAGGAGGTTTCAGCCACATCCAGGGGAAACAACAAAACCATCGTTGTATTCAGTGATTCCCTGGACAAGGCTCTGGCGGCATTTGTGATTGCCAACGGAGCCGCTTCCACTGGCAAGAAGGTGACGATGTTCTTCACTTTCTGGGGCTTGAACATAATCAAAAAAGCCGGGAGATCCACCACTGAAAAAGATACCATGGGAAAGATGTTCGGTATGATGCTGCCCAGAAGCAGCAGATCGCTCGGCCTTTCCAAGATCAATTTTGCCGGCCTGGGGCCTCGTCTGATGCGTAAAAGGATGAAAGATAAAAACGTGGATTCCCTGGAGATAATGATCTCCGAAGCCCTCAAGGCGGGAGTGGAAATGATCGCCTGCCAGATGTCCATGGATATAATGGGGGTCAGCGCGGATGAACTCCTTGACGGAGTTAGCGCGGGAGGTGTGGCAACATATCTCTCCGAAGCCGAGCAGGCCAACCTTAACCTCTTCATTTAAGTCGCTTTTAAACAAATTGGGATTAGTTAATAATCAGTTCGTCACGGTATTGTTCACCAAAGTGTTTGGGCAATTCTTGAAACCATGAGATTAAGTCTTGGCCATTTGCCTGAATACTTTTTTCCAAGCTTGGATCATATCCGTGATAATCGCCTTGACAATAAACTCTTTGTAAAAGCAGTTACTTATCAGGAGTTAAACAGATGATTGAAGTACTTGATCAAAAATGTGTCGGCTGCGGGGCTTGTGTCAAAGCCTGTGCCTATGATGCCATCCATATGGAAGATAAACTTGCTGTCATAGATCTGGAGAAATGCACCTTATGCGGGGCTTGTGTGCAGGCGTGTCCTTTTGATGCCATCCTGATTCGCAAGAAAACTGAGATACAGGTGGATAAAGATGAATACCAAGGGATCTGGGTATTCGTGGAACAGAAGGACAGTGTGATCGCCCCGGTGGTATTCGAACTTCTGGGCAAGGGTCGTGACCTTGCAGACCAGATGGGAGCGGAATTGAGCGCCGTGGTCTTTGGTTCGGAGATAGAGGATCTATCCTCGGAGTTGATTGCCTTTGGCGCGGACCAGGTGATTGAAGTGGACGATCCGGAACTCAAAAATTTTAGGGATATCCGTTATAGCAAAGCGCTCACAGAATTGGCTCTCAAATACAAACCGGCTGTTATCCTCGCCGGAGCGACAGTTACCGGAAGGTCTTTCATCCCGCGTGTGGCGATCAAATTACACACAGGCCTGACGGCGGATTGCACCGGTCTCGAAATTGATCCCGAAACTTCCAATCTGCTGCAGATCCGCCCAGCTTTCGGTGGCAACATCATGGCCACCATTATCACTTCGAACCATCGCCCTCAGATGGCAACCGTGCGCCACAAGGTTATGGATCCCCTGCAAAAGGATGATTCACGTTCCGGCACGGTGATCAGGGAGCAGGTTGTTTTCGATTTCGACGAGGAGGAAAGCCTCTGGCTGGGATTTGAAAAAGAAAAGACCAATCTGGTCAACATTACTGAGGCGAACATAATAGTATCAGGTGGGCGAGGTCTGAAGGAATCCGCGAACTTCAAGTTGCTGGAAGAATTGGCTGAGGTTTTGGGAGGCGCCGTGGGCGCTTCACGCGCGGCGGTGGATGCTGAATGGATACCCTATCTACATCAGGTGGGGCAGACCGGCAAGACCGTCAAACCCACGATCTACATTGCGGTGGGCATATCCGGAGCGATACAGCACCTTGCCGGGATGTCCTCATCGGATTACATCATCGCCATCAACAAGGATCCGGACGCCCCGATATTCAAGGTCGCGGATCTGGGTATCGTGGGTGACCTGTTTGAGGTTGTACCGCTTCTGACCAAAAGGATTACAGAACTTCGGTAATGACCACCAGAACAACTCCAGATTTGAATGTCTATGAGATCTTTTACAGCCTGCAGGGTGAATCCACCCACGCCGGCAAGCCCTGCGTCTTCATCCGCCTGAGCGGATGCAACCTGCGCTGTTCATATTGTGATACGAAATATGCCTGGGAGCAGGGCAGGGCGATGAGCATATCCCAGATCCTGGCAGAATGCGCGAAGTATCCCGCCCGGTATGTGGAGATAACCGGCGGGGAGCCGATGTTGCAGAATGCGGTTCTGGATCTGATGGCCGCCCTGCATGAATCGGATTATGAAATTGCCCTGGAAACAAATGGCTCGATCTATCTGGAGGACGTTCCGGAATACGTGGTCAAGGTCGTGGACGTCAAATGCCCCGGCAGCGGCTGCGCGGATAGCTTCATGATGTGGAACCTTAAGGTCCTCGGGCCCCGCGATGAGCTGAAATTTGTGCTGACCAACCATGAGGATTACCGGTGGGCGCTGGATTTTATCAAAGAGCACGGCCTGGAGGAAAGGATCCTTCTATTTTCCCCGGTTGAAAGCGTACTCGAACCCTCAACCCTTGCGCGCTGGATGCTGGCTGACGGAGCCCCCGTCCGGCTGCAACTGCAGCTTCACAGGATCCTCGGCCTGCACTGAGGCCGGGAACTTCCGCTCCCCCGCGAAACCTGCCCGGATCTCTCAATCCAGGTCTATGCTGATATACTCCGTTTTAACCTCATAGTTTTCCCTGGTGATGAAATCCAGCTTGCGCAAGGCCGCCTTGTAGACTTCAAGCTGGGTCTCGTCGCTGATCCCTCCGGTCTTGAAATCCTGGATCAGGGCGGTCTTTTCCCTCGTATTCAGCATCAGGCGGTCCAGCCGCAGCGTCTTTTTCCCCAGGTATAGAGTGATCTCCGTATAGACTTTGTCATATCCGGCGGGGAACATCTTTTCCTCAGGCAGCTGGGCGCGCAGCGCATCCAGTTTGGCTTGGATCTCGCCTTGTGTCAGTATCGATCCGAAGCGGGCCAGGCATTGCTTTTGGGCATATTCATGCTCATCAGGCAGGTTGAATTTGATGAAGTTCAAATAGTGGTGCGCAAGGTCTCCGATCAGGTTCTTTTGCTCTTCCAGCCAGATCTTTTTCCAGTCCTTGTCCGGGTCGGTCTCATTTGGTTCAAGCTCCGCGAAAGGTTCCTGCGCCAGGGTCGGAAGGGTGGCGGCGAGTTGTTCCGGGTCGATGCTTTTGATCCGCGGAACCTTATCCTCTTCTGGTCCTTTTTTCTGATGTTCTACGCTGAAGGAAAAACGGCCCAGGTCATCCGCGGCAATGCCTTTTCCCACAAAGAACTTCTGGATCGCGGCGGCCAGCGCCATCTGGGGATTGGCCTTGTTTGGGATCCGTTCTTGCAGATACTTGCCAAATTCATCCTTGCCCTCATAGGCCAGGCAAATGTGCAGACCGGTGCGCGCCCTTGTGAAAGCCACGTAGAGGTTGTTCAGCTCCTCCAGGATCTCCCGGTTTTCGGTCTTTTCATAAAGTTTTTTAAAGCTGGAGTGCTTCAAGACGCTCTCATAATGATGTGTCAGTGCATAGCCATTCAAGACCTGGAAATCTTCTGGAGCGTAATCGATGAACCATTTGAGGTTGTTGAAGTCGTTCCCGGCCTTCCCGCTCAGATTGTAAAAGACGAAGACCCTGTCAAACTGCAGGCCCTTGGATTTATGGATGGTCAGAAGCTGCGGGGCCTCGTAGCCTTCGATCGTCGCCTGTTTGAGGAATTCCTGTTCGCGGTTGGCGTCCAGGTAATCCAGGAAGGCGGGGATGGATTTGTCCCGCTCGGAATCGTCAAGCTCAAAATCCCTAGCCAGGGAAAGGAAGGCGTGGATATTCTTTATATCCCTTTCAGAAGGTTCTTTGCTGGGCAGAAGGGCGTCCAGGAAGGCCTGGCAGGCCTTGGAGATGGATTCAATCTCTTCGTCCGCGAGGCTGATGATCCTTGCCGCGATGGGCACTTCGCCAAGATCCGGCAGCCACTCTTCCTTCTCCGCCCGGGCGATCTCGTCCACGATCTTCTTGAAGGGCCGGGCCTTGAGCAGCACGTAGTTCGAGCGCAAAACCTCGAGGAGGTCCAGCCAGTTCCTGAAGGCCAGCCATTTCAGCCAGGCGATGAGGGGAGTTACCCAGGCGTGTTCGAGCAAAGTGCTTGAGGGCTGATAGATGCCCGACTCGCCTGTCTCCTCCAGAAGCTGCTGCATCAGGTTCAGTTCCTTGCCCCGGCGGCAGAGGACGGCGATCTCCTGCCCGGGGTCTTGATCAATCGCGGGCAGGATGGAGTTCCGGACAAATCCCCTCATCACCTCCTCGATGCTCTTTCCCTTGCCGCGCGAGGAGAATTTGTCCGTGCAAAATTCGATCTGAGTGTCGTTAGCCGGATTATTCACTACGCTTATACAGGGTTCATATCCCCACTCAAGGCCGCGGTTTCTCAGCCAATCGTGAAGTTCCGGATCGCTGAAGATCCCATTAATGAAATCCATCATCGGTATGCTGCTGCGGTAGGAATAATCTAGATGTTCAAACTTGGCTTCTTTTAAGGCGGGCAGCAGCTTCGGCAGTTTGAGCAGAAGCTCGCGTTCCCCGCCCCGCCAGCCGAATATCGATTGCTTTTCGTCGCCCACGACGGTCAGACCGCCGAATTCCCGGCTGCCGGCCCCGGCGATGACTTCCTCAATGATCGGTTTGAGAATGCTGAATTGCATCAGCGAGGTATCCTGGAATTCATCGATCAGGATAAATCTGCTGCGGTGGGAGAGGAAGAGGTAAAACTCGTTGGCGACGTCCGGTTCTTTCAGGTCGAACTGGCCACCCGGCACTTTGAACAGGTTTTCCAGGGTCATCCAGGCCACGTCGTTGTAGGTCAGGTTCTTATAGGTGTGGATAAGCTTGTCATACTCGGCGAGGATGGTACTCCAGATATCCAGGATATCCTCCTGTTCCGGCAGAAACAGGGCGTGGATCAGGTAATCCGCCAGGTGATGGATGATCTCCTCCTGCAGGGAACTGGCTTTGGACTTTGCTTCCTGCAGGATCTTCTTCCTGAATTTCTGGCCGTTGTAGACATTGTCGTTTTTGGTGAACACCTTGAACAGATCGTGGCACTCAAAGGGATCTGAGAGTTTTTGCCAGATGGCCTGGCGCAGGGATTGCCAGTCATCCAGCGAATGTGTGAATGATTCCCGGAAAGCTTTGTTGAAAAGTGTTTCCGGGGGTTCTTCTGGGAAGTTCTGCCTCAGCAGGACCAGGAGATCCTCAAATCCCTTTTTGGCTTGTTCGAGCGCGGCTAGTCCATCTTCCCGGGACATTTTCAGGGAATTTTGTTGCTCTTTGTTTTCCTTGTCTTCTTTAGGATGGGGTCCGGTCTGGTGGTAGAGCCAGCGGTTGTTTATCAAATCCGTGAAAAACCTGCGGTATTCATCCAGGGAGGGGCTAACCCTACGCCGCAGCAATCTGCTCAGGCTTGTCTGCAGCTTCATTTTCATCAGGTGGTCGAGCAGGTGTGGCATGCGCTTTTCGATCGCCTGCTGATCGATATCATACCTGTCGATACTGCAGAGCGGGCGCACGATGTTGCGGAAGATGCTGCCGATATAGGCGTCGATCGTCATCACCTGCAGTTTCTTGCGGTCGCCGGAGATCTCGATCAAGGCGCTCAGAATCCGGTTTTTGTCCAAAAGCGCGAAAGAGCCGGACTGACCCGCTTTTCTGAGGGCATCCAAAAGATCGCCGCGTTCCTTTTCCTTTTCGGGATCCTCCGAGCAAAGCAGTTCCAGGTGCTGGACGATCCTTTCGCGGATCTCAGACGTGGCCTTGCGCGTGAAGGTCAGAACGAGGATGTTGTCCATGGAGAAATCCTCGCGCCCATAGAGATCGAGGAGGATGCGCACGTATTCTATCGCGAGGCGGTAGGTCTTTCCGGTTCCGGCGCTGGCTTTGATGATCAGTAGCGATGGCTGCCTCATTCTTCACCTCCAGAGGGGGCGCGATAGAGATCGCCGCGGGTTATGTTTTGCAGGATCCTGCGGTTCGTCACGGTTCTTGCCAGGGGATAGCCGGACTGAAGTCTTTCCGCCAGAACCTTTTCCATGTCCTCCCTCCACTTATTCCTCTTTTTCTCATCCGTCTTCTCCTCCGGCTTGCGGTCCAGGATCATCCAGAATCTGGATATGATCTCCCTGCCGTCGTAACCTTCATCCAGCAGGTAATAGAACCATTCGTAAAAGATCAGCTGTTCCCGGTCGTGCGAGCCTGTCTTGAAATCCACGATGTAGTTCTTTTCACTGGTATGTATGCGCAGGTCCGCCTTGCCGTGGATGAGCATCTCATATTCGGCCTCATCCAGAACCTGGCTCGCCAGCATCTTGTATTCACGCTCCTCTCTGGTCATGTGGTCCTTTTCAGGAATGAGGCAAAAACTCCCGCCCTCAAGGTTGGGGATCAGGAATTTGCGGTAAAAATCCCGCACGGAGGCGCTGAGGCAATCCGCCATGATGCTCACCAGAAAAGCGTGGTTATAGTTCTGCGGGAGCTTGAACAAATAGATGCTGGAATTGATCAGTTCCTTGAGATACCTGGATAATTCCTCTGTTGAATCCATGACCGGAGCGAGTTCCTGGACATCGTCATGAGCTTCCCCGAGGTCGTTCAGGACCCTGCCCAGAAAGCCGTGCATCAAAGCGCCAAAGAGCTTGCGGGATATTGTTTCCTCAGGCCTGGGGTCTATCTCCTTGATCCTCCGGAAGTATTGTACATACCAGGCGAAGGGGTTTTTGACCAGGCGGGAAATGCTCTGGTAGGAAAGTTTCAGCTGATGTTCCGGGCCGAAATCCCGGAAAGGATCGGCAGGCAGCACGAAAAACTCCTCCTGGGGGTCAAGCTTTGGATCCCAGAGGTTAGACTCCTGAGTTGGCATCATTTCAGGAACGCTAGGGGTTTCTTCCCCTCCGCGAGAATACAGGATCGATATCTCTGGTTTGACGAGAACCGGCGCGAGCTTATCCCCGAGCAGGTTTTTGCCATTTACGATATGGATCAGCTCCGTCACGAAGCTCCCCGGCTCGATGTCCTTCTCCATGTTCCGGTAGCAATAGATCAAAACTTTTCGGGAAGTGAAGACCTGCCGGAAGAAGTAATAACGGTCCCGATCCCGCAGCGTCGGATAGTCCTTCAGGCCGATCGCCTTTCTCTGGCTTTCATTGAAGAGCCAGACCGGTTCGGGGTTTTTCGGATATTCGCCCTCGATCGCGTGGAAAAAGGCCACCGTGTCGTAGCTGAGATTCCTCAGATCCAGGAGGTTGCTGATCTCGAACTTTCCCTCGTCAGCATTGGACAGGCCTTTGTGGCTCACCCGGGCTCCGGACAGCGCCTCCAGGAAAAGCCAGAGGATGTTCGCCCCCAAGTCGTTTGTTCGTTCTCCAAAAAGCCCCGGCCAGTCATCCACGATCCCCAGTTTCTCCAGGCTCGCGAAATTGGCCAGGCGTTCGTAAAACTGTTCCAGGATGTCGCTGTAAAGGAGCTCCTCCTCACTGCACATTTCCTTTATCCGCAGGCCTTCGTCGATATCGATCAGATCGATCAGCCCGGCCGGACGGCGTACCCGCAAAAGCTGTTCCAGCAGGGCGAAATGGGGGATGAGGATTTGGGGCAGCAACGCGAAAGGCTGCCTGTGATCCAGGATATGGAAGAGGGATAGTTCCTTGTCCACATAGAGTATATCCTGCTCGAAGAGGCGGCGGAACTCGGAGAGGAGGGCGTCGCGCTCATCCTTGCCCCAGTCGGGCTGGTAATAGCGGAGGAAGTTTGGTTGGGAACAGGCGGAAACCAGCATCCTCAGAGGGACGAAACCACCATCCTGGGAAGCGTTGAGGGCCACCAGATGCTCGTGCAGGATCTTCAGAAAGGCGTGGAGCCCGGTTCGCACGATGCTTCCCGAAGGCGGGATCTTGAACTGCGCGGGGTCAAAGAGGTCTTTATAATGCTTGTTGTGAAAC
>CAYRVG010000059.1:0-10725 GCA_964427765.1 uncultured Candidatus Cloacimonadota bacterium | reverse complement strand
CGCAGGCTGGACAACGTCCCCATCGACGGCGGTGTGGAAGCGATCGCCGATTTCCGCCACGCCTTCGCCACCCTCAACGCGAGCTACTCCTCACGCCTTTCCGCTTACCAAGCGCTATTCCATTCCGAGGAGGACGAACTTCCCACAGACGATTGGAAAGCCCTTGATTACAAATGGGAAAACATGCTTAGCTTCAAGCTTTGGGAGCTTGTGAGCCTCAACCTCACCGCGGACCTGATGTATGACAAGCAGCAGGTTGATGAACTGCAGTGGAAGGAAATGTTGGGCATCGGCCTGAGTTACGTCCTTTTCTAAAAATTCCCAGATCACACACCAACGGGGAGGAATTTTCCTCCCCGTTTTTTTATTGTATCAAGCCTGTACCCGGGATAACCCCGGGCCTAATGTCCTGCACAGGTTGAAACCGGTTGTCCAGTAAGCCCTGCTGGCTTTTGCCGGCGGGGATGTCGGCAACCCATTGCCAGGCGTGGAAATGCCAAATCCGCATGATCGGAATCATGCGCCACGGGATCACGGTTTCCAAAAGAAAATCTTGACTTGAAGTGCCGGGGTGATTTACTGGAAATGAGAGATGTGATACACAAATGACTCTCTGAACGCCGGCATAACGATCACAGAACTCCCTGAACCAATGCCATTTGAAGCATCCGGGGAAAACCCGGAACACAAGGTCAGGAAGAAACATGCAGCTTTACCTATGGCGCAAAAAGCGACAGGGTCAATGAATTTTGAATTGGAAGGAACGAACATGGAGAACATCCGCATCGGAATCGTGGGGAACATCGGGGTGGGGAAATCCACCTTCATAGAAGCAGCCAGTTCCGCTCCCCTCAATAAGGTTCTTAGCTCCGTATATCCCAAACCCAACGGCACCGAAGGGGTTTTTGCCTTTGCTGAAAGATTCAATCCCATCGTGCTTGATTCTTTTTACAAAGATCCGGTTGCCAACGCTTTCATGGCTCAACTCGAGTTCTTCAACGGCAGATTGGATCGCCAGAAGCTGATTCATTCCTGCCGGGGGATTGTGCTGGAAGACAGGACTCTCGCGGAGGATTATCATATTTTCGGCAAGGCCCAGCGCATCCTCAAGAACATGTCCGAGCCTGAATTTATCGCCTACCAGCGAACCTACCGGCTGATGACGGAACAGATCAAGGAACCTGACCTCCTGGTGTATTTCAAGGCGGACGTTCCCATCCTCCAGGAAAGGATCCGGGAAAGGGGCCGCGAAAGTGAGCTGGCCATTTCCGCTGAATACCTCGAGTTACTGAATAATCTGTATGAGGATTTCATCGCCAATCATGTCCATTGTCCGGTTCTGGTCATCGACGCGGATAGGGCGGTGGAAAAGATGGAGTGGCTGCGGCGCACTGTCAATATTGTCGCGGAACAGGTGAAATCCCTGGAACTGAGGGTATCCAGCCCGGGGATCAGCGAATGGGTCACTCTGCCACAGACGGAAGCCACCCTCAGGGCAATTGACGTCGAGCGCCGTCTGGAAGAATACCTGGCGGAGCACCCGAAACTGATCACCATCGCCGGCAATGTCGGATTGGGCAAATCGACCCTGGCGGCCATCATGGGACGCAGCCTGAAGATCAACACGCTCTATGAAAAGCCGGAGGAGAATCCACTTCTGGGAAAGTTTCTGGGCGATAAAAAAACCTGGTGTTATGACCTGCAACTGCATTTTCTACAGATGCGGGCCCAGCAACGGCGGCTGGGTAAAAGCGGATCGGGCAGCTACGTGAAGGACCGCTCCCTGCCTGAGGATCTGCTGGTTTTTTGCAATCAGTTCCATGCAGACGGCTTGCTCACCAATGACGAACTCGACAATCTCGGAACTCAATTCCAAACCGTAAACAGGCAATTGCCTTCCTCAGACCTGATCATTCTTCTGCAGGGAAGCCCCTCCCTGGCATGGGACAGAATCCAGCAACGCGGCCGGGAAATGGAACTGGAAGGCGGTTGGCAGTTCTCAGAGATAAACAACCTGAACCACTGGTATAAAGACTACGGCGCGAACGTTGCCAAGTTTGGTTTTCACCACGGCCCCGTCCTGGAGATCGACGTCGAAAAGCTCGATCTTACCAACCGCATCCACGTGGGCTATATCTTCGAACGAGTACTGGAGAACCTCCAGACACAGGATGCATCCGCATGACTGGATCATGCGCCACGCGTGGCGCAGACAGGTTCGCATGATTGGCATCATGCGCTACGGGCTAATACAAAACACAGCGTAGCGCAGCATTCCAATGCTGCGTGCAGGAACCTTCATATCCTGCCTGCATATTAAATGACCTCCGTGCCAGGTGATAACCAGTTGCGAGCCCGGGTGATACCTTTTAGGAAAGATCAATACCTTTTTTCAGCCCCTAGGCGCTAGCCTTAATCACTTCTTAATCAAGCCTTAATCAAGTCTTAATTGTTAACGCTTGATTAAGGCTTGATAAAGACTTGATTAACGCTTTGGAAAGAGGGTGACCCGTCCTGAAAGGGGAATTCACAGGACAAATTTGGGGACAAATTTGGGGGATAACTGATTCGGATTGGGTTATTTGCCGATGCAGAAACCGGAGAAGATCTGATTGAGGAGGTCGTCGGTGGTAACGATGCCCAGTATTTCCTCCAGGGCCTTGCTGGCGGAGATGAGGTCGAATGCGATGAATTCAAAGCCGGCGTCGGTGCGCAGCGCGTTCATTGCGCTATGAAGAGAGCTTAAACACCTTTTCAGGGCGGCCAGATGGCGGGCGTTGGTTATCAGGGGGCGTTCGAGTTCATCCGCGGGTAGCTGGAACCGCTTCAGGATCGCCTCATTCACCTCATTCAGGCCGCCGGGGCTGACCACCGAAACGGGGATCCCAGTTTGGGGGGAGGAACCGTCGCGTGCTCGGGCATTTGCTTCATTCGCATCTTTTTGGGGCATAAGGTCAAATTTGCTGGCCAACCAGAGGGTTTTGGCTCTGATCCCTTCCGGCAGGGATGAGGATTCCTGGCCTTTAGGATCAGATCCCGTCTCCACCAGACAGAGCACCAGGTCGGCGCCTTGCATCAATTGCCGGCTGCGGTCTATGCCCTGTTGTTCGATGTCGTCAGAGCCGGCGCGCAGGCCCGCGGTATCGTATAAAACCAGGGTGTAACCGCTCAGGGAGACCGATTCCTCCAGATAATCCCGCGTGGTGCCGGGATGGGGGGTGACGATGGCGCGGTTGAACTTCAGAAAGGCGTTGAAGAGGGATGATTTGCCGGAATTGGGCGCCCCGGCCAGGCAGACGCGTATGCCCTCACGGATGTAGCGGCCCTGGGAACCCCCGCTGTGCAGGGATCTGGCTCTTTCGTAGATCGATGTGATGCGCTTTTGCAGGTCATCCAGGTCGATCTGGGGCAGGTCCTGATCGGCAAAATCGATGGCCAGTTCGCAGCGCAGCCGGGCAGCGGTGATATCCTCCAGGAGTTGCTGCAATTCACCTGAAAGCATTCCCTGGACCTGCATCAATGCGGCGCTTTGGGCCTTGCTGCTTGTGGCTGAGATGAGATCGTTGATGGCCTCCGCCTGCATGAGGTCCATTTTTCCGTTGAGCACCGCCCGCAGCGTGAATTCCCCCGGCTCTGCCAGGCGGGCTTCGAGCAGCAGGTTTTCCAGGATGCGCGAGGTGATCCGGGGATTGCCGTGGCAGGATATTTCCACGGTGTCCTCGCCCGTGTAACTGTGCGGAGCGCGGAAAACCGTGCACAGCACCTCATCCAGGGCGTTGCCGTCGCTATCGTGGAAAATGCCCAGGACGACGCCGTGGGACAGGCAGTTCAGGAGTTTTCCCCGTGGTTTGAAATACTGCGCCACAATGCCGATGCTGCCACTGCCGCTTACGCGCAGGACGTTTATGGCGGCCCGCCCCGGCGGAGATATCTGGGCGCATATGGGCTCAAGCTGTCCTTGCATCAGAGTTTCAGGTGTTCTTCTATCTTTTGGAAAAGGATCTGCGGGGTAAAACCGATGAGTTCATTCAGCTCGGCGATCTTCCCGTGCTGGACAAAGTGGTCCGGATAGCCGAAATTCACCACCCGGCAGGGCTTTTCGGCCAGGAATTGGGTGATCCGTGAGCCGCACCCGCTAATGACGGCGTTGGTCTCAAAGGTGAAGATGTGGCTGCAGCTTTCGCCCAGTTCCTCAAGCAGGGATTCATCCAATGGCTTGAGGCTGCGCAGGTTTACCAGCCAGGGTTTGTGTCCTTCTTGAGATAGGATTTCCCAGGTTTCGGAAGCTATGGGATAAGCTCCGCCCTCGGTTAGCAGGGCGATCTTTTCCCCCTTGTGCAGGATCTGCGCTTTGCCGGGTTCGAACGTGGGCAGGGATTTTTCGCCGCAAAGCACGGTGCCGCGGGGATAGCGGATGGCGATCGGCCCCTTGGTGTAAGAGGAGGCAAAACGCAGCATTTCCTCCAGCTCCTCCACCGTGGCGGGGGAAAGGAGGATCAGGTCCGGGACCGCGCTGAGGAAGGAAATATCGAAAGCGCCGTGGTGCGTGGCCCCGTCCTCTCCGACAAATCCGGCGCGATCGATGCAGAAGACGACCGGCAAATGGGGCAGCGCCACATCGTGGATCACCTGGTCCAAAGCCCGCTGGATGAAGGTGCTGTAGAGTGCCACGAAAGGTTTTATGCCCTTGGTGGCCATGCCTGCGGATATCGTGACGGCATGCTGCTCGGCTATTCCGACATCGAAGAAACGCCGGGGGAAACGCTTTTCAAAGGGATCAAGGCCGGTGCCCGTGGTCATGGCGGCGGTGATGGCGACCACTTTTTCGTTTTCCGAGGCGATGTCGCACAGGATGCGTCCAAAAGCGCCACTCCAGGTTTCGGAACTGCCGCAGGATTGTATTCCGCTTTTGGCCTCGAAAGGGCCGATGCCGTGAAACAGGGTGGCATCTTTCTCCGCCGGAGGATAGCCCTTGCCTTTTTGGGTCACCACGTGCAACATCACGGGCCCCACCACGTGGCGCTGGATGCGGCGGAATATCGTGCAGAGGAGGTCGATGTCGTGCCCATCGATGGGGCCGATGTATTTGAGGCCCAGGTCTTCAAAGATGATGCTGGGCACGAGGATGTTCATCATCGATTCCTCGAGCTTCTGGGCGCCGAGGATGAAGCGGCGGCGCAGGTTTTTCGGCAGGGTGGAGCTGAGGTCCCAGATCTGCTGTTTCAAAGTGTTATAGGGCCGGCTGGCCATCATGCGTGCCATGTATTTTTGCAGGCCGCCCACGTTTCTGGAGATGGACATGGCATTGTCGTTGAGGATAACCAGGAATTTGTTCTTGTTGAGGTGGCCTGCGTGGTTCAGGGCTTCAAAGCTCATTCCGCCCGTGAGGGCGCCATCCCCGATGACGGCTATGCAGTGGCCTCTTTCGTTCAAAATATCCCTGGCGCAGGACATTCCCAGCGCGGCAGAGACAGAGGTGCTGCTGTGGCCCGTGGAAAAGGCGTCGCAGGGGCTTTCGTCCCGGTTGGTGAAGCCGCTGATGCCGCCCAGGGTGCGAAGGGTGTCAAAGCGGTCATTGCGTCCGGTGAGGATCTTCCAGGCGTAGCTTTGGTGGCCGACGTCCCAGACGACGCGGTCGCGGACCGGGTCAAAGACGTTGAGCAGGGCGATGGTGAGGTCCACCGCGCCGAGGCTGGGGGCAATATGCCCCCCATTGCGGGAAACCACATCCACAATGCGGTTACGGACTTCACGGGCCAGGGCGTTCATATCCTCAACACTGAGTTTTTGGATCGCCGCCGGCTCTTTTATTTTTTCCAAGATCATGTTTAACTCCCGGTTGAAGTGTTCTTTGCCGCTGAGGCGGGACGCGATTCCTCGGTCTTTACGAGGATGATCTCCAGAACGACCAGCGCCAAAGCCGCCGCCAGCAGTATCTTCCAGAGATCGTGTCCCAGACGCGTGTGAAAGATGGCGCCTTTCCAGTTCTTGTCAAGAAGTTTGGTATTTTTCAGCTCCTCGAATTGCATTGGTTCAAATTCGCTTTCATCGCGGGGCGTGTCAACCGCGGCCAGGGTTTCGGAGCCGTCAGCTTTCCGGAGCGAGTAAATCCCGGGCTCGGAAAGCCTGAACGGGCCTCCGCCCAGAGTGATGGCATCCCCGCCCGGCAAAACCAGTGTGTTCGCGTTCACGGCATCGCCCAGGGAATAGCTCTCTCCGGAGGCGATTATGGTGCTGGCGTATTCCAGGCAGCGGTAGGAAAACACGGCAAAGGCGGCATCGAGGAAAAAACTGGAACGCTGGCTGGCGAGGTCAAAATTCCACAGGATGAAGTTGTCCCTGGCCAGGGCAAGCTGATCTCCGCCTCCGCTGATGAGGGGCGTGGCTTCGTTTCCGGAAAGCTGCCAGAATCCCGTTATTTCGTTGTATTTTATGGTCTTTCCCGCGATCAGGGAAGTTGTGAAATGGTGGGGATTGACATAGCTGATCGTGGCCGCTCCGGCCTGGAAACTTCCGAAATTTGAGCCGAAAAGATCGCCCAGCCAGGCCTTGTATTGGGGCGTGAGGCCCTTATCCAGGCAAAACAGCGCGCCGCGCTCGTTATCCCGCATAGTCCGGGCAATATCGCGCAACTTGGGAGAATAGGGGGCGGAACTATGGAAAACGAAGGTCTGGTATTGCTTCAGGGTCTCCAGATTCATCTGCTGGGGGTCCAGAAGATCGATCCTGCCCGAGGGACCGGCGAAAACCTGCAGCAAAGTGCGCAGGTAAAGTGGTATGCCGGCACTGCCGGAAACGACGGCTATGCGCGGGGCAAGCTGGAAGGGGAAGGCAAAGTGGCTGCGGTTGTCGTGCTCCAGGCGATCGTCCATCACCTCCACGTAGCCGCTCTGCCAGCCATCCTGGCGGATGTCCACCACGATGCTTTGGTTCACGCTCTGCCGGGCCGGGAGATCGACGAATTTCTCCGCGACCTTGGCATCCCCGAGGATAACCTTGACCAAAACGTCGTTCCGGTCTTGTTCCCCGTGGTTGCTGAGCTTGAATTCAATGCTCTGGCGGCGGGTTTTTTCCACCAGCTGGGGCAGGACCCTGGCCTCAGAACAGCTGAGGTTCTCAAATCCCCGGTTGGCGGCAATGTTGATCACGTGAAGGGTCTGGGCGGGAGATTGCGGGTATTGTCCGCTTTGGCCATCCGTTATGAGGTACAGCTCGCGGTTCGCCAATTGGATCTCACGCAGTTTTTCCTCCGCCAGCGCATACATTTCCTCAAATTCGAGGGGACTGAATGTAACGCCGATATCATCAACCAATCCCTCCGGGAAATTGCCGGCGTAGATTTGGGCGTGGAGGCGGTTCCAGGCATCGTCGGAAGTTATCAGGACCACCCTGTCCTGCTCAGTGCACAGGGCTTCGATCTCCAGGATCGCGTCTTTGGCGCGGTCCAGGTTGCTTCTGGAATTATCCACATAATCCATGCTGAAAGAGGTGTCCAGCATGATCACGACGGCCGTGGGCGGGTGTTTCCCAGAAGGTTTTAGGCGGCTGGAACGAAGGAGCGGGCGCGTCACGGCCAGGGTCACCAGCAATATGATCAGCATGCGGATGATGAGCAGAATGATATTCTTCAGTTTACTGCGTTTCTTTTCCTGCTCACGGCCGGCTTTGATGAAGCGCAGGGTGGGGAAGACCACGCGTTTGGGCTTCTTCTTGGCCAGCAGCCAGATCAAGAGGGGCAGGACCGTGGCGGCGGTGAAAAGCAGAAGGCCGGAATTTAAGAAGCTAAGTCCGCCCATGACTTAAGGCAATCCCACTCCCAGGGAAAAGAGGTATTCGCTGTCCCTGAGCCGCATTCCCTGGTTGTTCAGGGAAAAATCGAAGCGGAAGACATTGTAGTTATAGCCTGTGCCAAGCGTGAAATTGATGTTGTCCGTGCCGTAAAAATCGTGGCTGTAGGTGCCAAGGCGCAATACGATCGCCTGGGCAGCGTTCTCGCCGGCGCGGGGATTTTTACCTCCCCAGCCCCATAGATACTGGAATCCGAGGTGGTAGGTGGTGTCCGTGGCCTGGCTGAGTTTGCCTTGCAAGCCGCCGCTGAGGGTCATGTTTTCGCTGTTGTATTGGGCTCCCATGGCTATCCTGCGCTCAATGGGCACGGAATCGTAGTTTTCCCAGTAAAGCCGGGAGAACAGGTCGTAACCCGCCAATCCGAAGGTCATGTTTCCCGTCTGCAGGGTCAGGCCCATATCCGTGGAAAAACCCTTGATCTTGTCATCAATGAAGGCGTTGGGTTCGCCCGGGGCGTTGTAGACCTGGTAAACCAGCCTGCCGGTGAGGTATTTGAGGTTGACCCCGAAACCGATGGGCTGCCAGGAATCGTCCATACCGGCCAGGGTGGCCTGGACCTTGTCCAGCTGGTAATCATAATACCTGTATTGCTGATATCCGTATTCCTCGACCAGATGTACCCGGGCCATGGGTTGGTAGGTCCAGGCGGTCTGTTGGGCGAGGAGGGTGAAATATTTGAACTGCTTGGGCCTCAAGGCGCTGCTTATCTGCGCGGCCTGCCAGAAATCCAGATCTTCCTCATCCTTAAGCCGGAAAGAGGTTAAAAGCGCGTTGTACTTGTTGTCGGCGACCAGGGCGGGATTGGTGTAACTGGCGAAGAAATCGGCCGGATTGGTGACGTTCAGCCCGCCCATGCCGATGCAGATCGGGGAAACGTTGTTCTCCGGCACGGCGTAGTCATAGGATGTGATGGGAAGCTCCGGCTGCGCCGCGAGGGGCAGGGCAAGCGCCAGGAAAAGCAGGATAGGAATGTATTTCATTGGTTCTCTCTTTGCAGTTTGCCGCGGACGTAATTTGCCGCGTGGTAACCCAGGATCCCGGTCAGGACACCCGCAACGGCGTCTATGAACCAGTGGTAATGGCAATACACGGTGGCCAGGGAAAGGAAAAAGGAGATCACGCAGAAAACGTAGCCCCATTTACGCACATATTTGAGGGCCGCCATGGTCAGCACCAGGGTCACGGCAATGTGGGAACTGGGGAAGGCTCCGCCCCAATGCCCGCTGTGGTTGTAAATGAAGGCCATGATATGCGTGAAGGGGCCAAAGCGGTAGGCATGGGCAAGTTGATAGGCTTCCGGGAAGTACCTTCCGCCAATGACCGGGACCAGGCTGTATATGAAATAGCAGGCATAAAAAACTAAGGTCAGATTGAAGATAAGTTCCCTGAACGCGGGCTTGTTCTTGAAATATAGATAGACCGGCAAGCCGGCGATCATCGGATAATAGCAGAAATAGGCAAAATGGAAGAATTCCTGCAGGAACATGCCACTGTATTTCTGGCCCCAGACCAGGGAGGGATAATAGCCGAAAATCCAGAGGTCGATTCTCATGAACCAAGGATCCAGCCACTCTCCGAAGAGGATCAGGGTCACAGAATGCAGGGAGGTGTAAAAGTATCCGAAAAGCAGGACGGGATAGATCCCGCGGATAAATTGTAGGGCCTTGAGCAGCCGGGGTTTGAGGGTCAGGTTGCGTTCCACCCAGGCGAGGAGGAGGACGCCGGTGAAGATGCTGACATAGGCGGGCAGGTGTATCTCTGGCTGGTTTGCCCTCCCCAAAGCGGTTCCGATCAGCATATAGACGATCATCCACAAACAGAAGAAGAGCGTGATCTTGTCTATCGGGCTCAGGAATTGCCCCGCATGGTTCAGTTCAGTCGATCTCTGCCTGGACCTTTGGTTCAGCACAAGCTCGGATCCCATGTCACAATTCCCCCAACTTTCTGGAAACGAAGAAATTAAGCACTCCCATAAAGATGGCTATCCCCCAGATGGCGGCAATGAATGAATTTGGCAATTCGCGCCGGAAAAAGGGGATAAAAGTGTAAAAGACATGCGTGAGCAGCACGGGCAGAAGGACGATCACGTAATGGGCGAAGCGTATCTGATTATAGATAAGGGCGATCAATCCGGCCACGATGAGCGAGACCAGCATCGGCGCCGGGATGAAATAGAGCAAGAATCCCGAATAGGTGAAGACCCCCCTCCCCCCGCGGAATTTGTGCGTAATGGGCAGGCAATGCCCGATCAGCATGGCAAGCCCGAAAAGCAGCATGATGCTCTTGTCATAGAGCAATTCCATGCCGGGCAGGGATCCCGAGGCCACGAGGAGTTTCAGGACGCTTTCCACCGCCAGCAGGAAAAGCAGCGACTTGAGCATGTCCAGGGCCCCGACGGGGCCGCCCATCGGCCGGCTGACGTTCTTGAAGATATTTTCCGTTTCCGCCAGGCCGGTCCCGACCTTGTAGATGTTCAGGGATTTGAACGCCTTGGCCACGATCCTCGCCGTGGAAAAGCATCCGTAAAGGTATGCCAGGGCGATGATCAGGATCATTATCAGGTATATCATGTCAATCTCCGTAGTTGCGGGCGCCAAAGATCACGGATCCCAGCCGGAGCATGTTTGCTCCCTCCTCCAGGGCGATGAGGTAATCCCCGCTCATGCCCATGGAAAGATACTTCATCTGGAGACCGGGTATTTCCTCCCCGCGGATCTTTTCCGCGAGTTCTCTCAACTGCGTGAAATAGATCCTCGTATCCTCCGGAACTTCACTCAACATGCCGATCGTCATCAATCCTTTCACGCGCAGGCAAGGCAGGGCGGCGATCTGCCAGACCATGTCCTCCGCGTTGGCGAAATTGACCCCGGTCTTGGA
>CAYRVG010000058.1:0-25374 GCA_964427765.1 uncultured Candidatus Cloacimonadota bacterium | reverse complement strand
AAAAGACCTGGCGGTGATAGACGAGATCGCTGCCGCGATAAAATCAGTGAACGACGTGGTCCTCCTGGACGTGGATCCCGGCGCGGATACGAACCGCACGGTCTTCACCCTGGCGGGGGAACCCGAAGCGGTTGTGGAAGCCGCTTTCCAGGGGATCAAAAAGGCATCAGAGCTCATCGACATGAGCAAACACCACGGAGCCCATCCCCGCATGGGCGCCACGGACGTCTGCCCCTTCATCCCCATCTCGGAGATGACCATGGAGGAATGCGCGGAGTATGCCAGGCAGCTTGGAAAAAGGGTCGGGGAAGAACTTGGCATCCCGGTCTATCTCTATGAGAACGCCGCCTCCAGAAAGGAATGGCAAAACCTGGCCACCGTCCGCTCCGGCGAATATGAAGCCCTGCCGGAAAAAGCCAGGGATCCCGCCTGGAAACCGGATTTCGGCCCCCACGCCTTCAACTCCAGATCCGGTGCCACAGCCATCAGCGCGAGGGAATTCCTCATCGCCTACAACATCAACCTCAACACCCGGGATCAGAAAAAAGCCCACGACATCGCCCTCAGCATCAGGGAAAGCGGTAGGTCCGCGCGGGACGAGAAAGGCAAGCTCATCCGCGACGAGAAGGGCAAGAAGGTCCGCGTGCCCGGCCTCTTCACCCATTGCAAGGCCGTCGGCTGGTACATCGACGATTACGATCGCGCACAGATCAGCATCAACCTCACGAATTACAAGGAAACCCCGCCCCACCTGGTTTTGGAGAAGGTCCGCGAACTCGCCCGCGAAAAGGGCATCCAGGTGACCGGAAGCGAATTGGTGGGTCTTTTGCCCAAGGCCGCGCTTTTGGAGGCGGGAAAATATTATCTCGAACAGCTTGGCGAAAGCACCGGCATCCCGGAGAGGATGATCATGGAAACCGCGATCCAGTCCATGGGACTGGCGGAACTTGGCCCCTTTGACCTCGACAAGAAGGTGATCGAATACGCGATCGCCCGCAAAGACAGCCTCTGCTCCATGAAGCTGGATTCCTTCACGGACCTCCTTTCGACGGACGCCCCCGCCCCCGGCGGAGGAAGCGTCGCCGCCCTCTGCGCCGCCCTTTCCGGAGCGCTTTCCGCCATGGTCTCGAACCTGACCATCGGCAAGAAGGGCTATGAGGACGCCCAGGAAAAGGTCCTCAAGCTCGCCCCCCAGGGCCAGGACATCAAGCTCCGCGCCATGCAGTGCATAGACGACGATACGGACGCCTTCAACGCCATGATGGATGCCATGCGCCTGCCCAAAAAGACGGACGAGGACAAAAAGCACCGCGACGAAATGATCGAAAAGACCACCCAGAAAGCCATCCTGGTCCCGCTGCGGACGATGGAGATCTCCCTCCAGGCCCTGGAGGTCGCCGCCCAGGTCGTCGAGGTGGGCAATGCCAACGCCCTTTCCGACGCCGGGGTCGCCGCCCTCACGGCCCTCACGGCCGCCAAAGCAGCCAATTACAACATCCTGATCAACCTCGCCGGTGTGAAGGAAGAGAAATTCATCACCGAGGTGAAAGAGCGCTCCGCCTCCCTGATCGGCCAATGCGAGGACCTTGCCGCAGGGGTACAGGCGTTTTTGGCTGATAGGTTCGAGTAGCTCCGCCTTCAGCCAGGGAAAGATAAAGTGTGGATATGGCGGCAGTACTGATCGGGCTTTACGCGGCTTTTGTAGTATTCAACGTCCTCGATGGCTATTCCACCTGGAAAGTCCTCCGGCCGGACCACTACGCGCGTGAGCTCAATCCCGTGGCCCGCTGGATCTTCCGCGGGTTGGGCATTCCCCTGGGGATCATCGTGGCGGAGATCCTCTGGATCGGCTTCATCAGCCTTGTATTTTTCCTGTTGTGGTACGAACCCGGCCTCGGCCTGCCGCTGCTGCTCCTGCTCAGCCTGGGCATAATTGTCTTTGCCTGCGTAAGCCTTCACAACTTCAGCATCCACAGGCGGATAAAATACCGCCGGGGGCAGGATCTGTCTGGTTCGACCGAAGGGAGGAGAAATGCTGGCAAACCTACTTGATACCCTGCGTGATTTTGCCTCCCAGATCCCGCTGCTCATAGCCCTCTTTGCCATCTTCATCCTGCTCAACATTCTGGACGGGCATTCCACCTGGAAGGTCCTCCGTCCGGACCATTTCCGCCGCGAGCGCAATCCCGTGGCCCGCTGGATCTTCCGCAAGCTCGGCCTGCCCCGCGGGATCGTCGTCTTCAAGGTCGTCCTGCTGCCCATTCTCACGGCCGCGATCGCGGTTTACGCCAGTTACGAGACCTTCCTGCTCAATATCATCCTCCTCGTCGCCGATATCGTCTTTCTGCTCGTGGTTTTGCACAATTACCGCGTCAGCCGGCGGCTGGAGCAAAGAAAACCCGTCAACAAGGAGGTTATCTGATGAAAAGAATATACATTATCCTGATCCTTGCCGTGTTTGCCCTGACTCTTTGGGGACAGGCCAACGGGGATCTCCAATACATCGGCGATAACGCCATATTGCACGTCTGGGGCAGCCACTACGAGCGTGGCCACGCCCAGGGATACCTGATCGGAAACGAGGTCATGGAGGTCTTTGATGATTACTTCTGGACCATGGCCGTCTTTTCCAACGAGACTTTTTACAACATGCTCCACACTTTCTACCAGGAGCATTTCGAGATCGACGCCCGCATGCACAGCGAGGCGCAGGGGATCATCGCCGGCATGCAGGATGCCGGGATCAGCACCTATCATGAGGGACTGCAAAGGGATCTGGACGAAAACGACATCCTGCTCACCAACGCCATCGTGGACCTCATCGCCCTGCGCGGCGCACCCTGGGGAAAAGAACTCGAGATCGGCTGCTCGTCCCTCTCCAGCTGGGGCGTTGCCACCCAGCAGGACAGCCTTCTGGAGGGTTCCTCCGTGATCACCCGGTTCATGGATTGGAGCCAGAATTCCGCCCTCATCGCCAATCCGCTGCTCGTGGTGCACCATCCCTCGGAGACAGACGAGCAGAAGTGGCTGGGCTTCTCCATCCCCGGGCTGATCGGCGCCCTCACCGCCATCAACGAGGAAAAGACCTGGGCCTCCCTGAACATGGGGAACGACCATGCCTACACGAATACGATGGATCTCTTTCCCGTGATGTTCGACCTGCGGCGCGGGATCGAGCGCGCGGACCTCAATTCCGACGGAGCTTCCAACGCCCTGGACCTCGTTTCCACCCTCTCCGCCGGGCTCCACCTCTCCGGGACGATCATCCACACCATGAGCGAGAACGCCTCCGGCACCATCCACGTCGTGGTCGAAACCAACAACGGCGGCACGCAGACCCGCTATCAGGACCAGAATGGAGACCTCCCCGAGGACCATCTGGCCGCCACGAACCATTTCCGCGTGCTGGGCAATCCCGTTTGCTGCGATCGCTACGCCAACATCCAAGATTCCCTCAACGTGGATGCCAACATGACCGCCAAACGCCAGTGGTCGCTGCTCTCCGGCGCCGCGGGCCAGGAGACGAACCTCATCGCCGCCCAGTATGTCCCCTCCACGGGCAACATCCTCTGGTCCACGGCCACGCTTGCCCTGCCCGCCTACCAGGTTCCCGCGATCACGCTTTCCGCCACGGACCTCTTCGATTTTTCCGTGGCCGTCCAGGACGAACACGTCCCCCAGGCGTCATTTTCCCTCTATCCGAACCCCCTTGGGGCGGGTGAAACCCTGGGCCTGAAAAGTTCACTGCCCTTCACGCGCTGCGCCGTCTATGACCTGCGCGGACGCAGGGTTTTCTCCTGGCAGAACCCCAAAGCGCGCACCAAAGCCGCATTGGACCTGCCGGAACTGCCCAACGGGGTCTATCTGGTCAAGCTGGCCGGATCCGTGGGGGAAACCAGGCAGGGGAAATTCGTCATCTGCCGGTGATTTTGAAGGAAGATCCGGGTTATCGGATCCCGAAAGTCATACCGAATGTTACGCAAACATTACACAACATTACACAATGTCCATTTGGGTTGTTTGGGGTGTCGCCCCAAAAGTGGCTCTCTGCCTTGCGATCTTTACCGGGGGTTCCGCTTCGCTCCACCCCCGGCTAGCACGTTTCGCCCAAAAGGGGCTCTTCCTTTTGCAACTTGACTTAACGCCTTAAAAGGGGCTCTGTTGGAAGGCTTCTCCTAAACCTGTCAAGCGGGGACGCCTGATCACCCCAAAAACTCGCTGTGCTCCTTTTCGGGGTCCCCAGACGTTCCTCAACACGGGGTTCCTCCCTCTCACACCAATAATCAGCGATGATCATAACGATCAGCGTCATCCGTGTTCTATTCTTTTTCCGTTTTTTCCGCGTAACCATCATTTTTTCTAAAAAAAACTCCCTAAACGTAACCTACTATATATAGGGGGGAATATCCCTGATGCCTGACACGCTCACCCCACTTTCACCTCGCCCTGACCTCCCGCCCGCGCGGAGGGAACTCAGGCGGTTGTGGGCAGATTGTGAGCTTTTCGGGGTCAAGAAGGATAAAACGAGCGATGATGGGGATTCACGGTTCTTTCCCTACAGATTCAACGGATGGTGCGGATTGATTGCCATTTCACTGATAAATCAAATCGATCATGGGGATCAGCGCCATCCGCGGTCAATTTATCTGATTCATTGCAGCAGGACGATTTTTTTCACCCAGCGGCCGGAACGCGTTTTCAACCCGCACAGGTATATCCCTGGGGCGAGTTCTTTGCCTTTGAAGGAGATCCGGTGCGTGCCGGGCTCCAGGGCGATCTCCCGGACGACCTGTCCGCGGAGGTTGCAAAGAGTCAGGATCCCGGATTCCCCGGGGGCGACCTCCGCTTTTATGATGGCGGTTTGCGCCTCATGGAAGGGGTTGGGGTAAGCATCGCAGAGGGGAAAGGAGCCTGCCCCTGGCGCAAGGTCCTCATCCACAGGCGTGGCGGGGCCGAGTCTGGCGACGCAGACATCGTATTCTCCGTTTGAGGTGATGTCATGCGGGCCGAAGCTGGCTGTCAACTTGAAACTTCCGGTCAACCAGGCATTCCCCTCGTCGCCGATAACCACGTCCCGGCCGAAATCGTTGGATGAACCACCCGCGCCGAACGCCCAGAGGAAATTGCCATCCGGGTCAAGTTTTGCGCCAAAGATATCCTCACAACCGCAGGAAGTGAGATCGTGGGGGCCGAAACCGGCCGTTCCGTGAAAATGCCCGGTCAGCCAGAAATTGCCTGAGCCGTCAACGGCCAGGGCATCGCCAGTATCCCAATCCGGGCCTCCCGCGCCCACTGCCCAGAGGAAGTTCCCGTCCGTATCCAGCCTGGCCGCGAAGATATCGTCATAACTGGTGGAAGTGAGGGAATGGGAGCCGAAACCGGCTGTCCCATAAAAATATCCGGTCAGCCAGGCGTTGCCCATGGCGTCAACGGCTATGCCATGACCACTATCGCCGCATGGACCTCCCGCGCTCACCGCCCAGAGGAAGTTTCCATCGGAGTCAAGCTTGGCGGCGAAAACATCGGTTGAGCCGGCGGAAGTGAGGTCGTGGGGTCCGAAACTGGCTGTTCCCAGGAAATATCCTGTCAGCCAGGCATTACCTGAGCCATCGATCGCAATTCCATAGGCATAATCCTGTTCCGTTCCTCCGGTACTCACCGCCCAGAGGAAATTTCCGTCCGGGTCGAGCCTGGCGGCGAAGATATCCCTGTTACCGGCTGAAGCGAGGGTGTGGGGACCAAAGCTGGCAGAGTACCGGAAACATCCCGTCAGCCAGGCATTGCCGGAGTCGTCAACGGCCAGGTCATAAGAACTGTCGTGGCTGGCCCCTCCCGCGCTCACCGCCCAGAGGAAGTTTCCCTCCGGATCAAGTTTGGCGGCGAAGACATCCACGTAACCGGCGGAAGTGAGGGTGTGGGGTCCGAAGCTAGCGGTTTCCCGAAAATCCCCGGTCAGGTAGACATTTCCCGAGCCGTCAACGGCCAGACCATGCCCCTCTTCACCCCAGGAAGCGCCGCCCGCGCGAACCGCCCAGAGGAAATTGCCCCCGGGATCCAGCTTGGCCACGAAGATATCCTCTTCGCCCTCTGAAGTGAGGGTATGGGGGCCAAAACTGGCGGTTCCAGAGAAACTCCCTGTAATATAGATATTGCCCTGGCCGTCCGTGGCGATCGCCCGGCCATGGTCATTGCCTGGCCCCCCCGCGCCAATGGCCCACTGCCACCCAATGTATTGGGCCTGGATGACAGCCATTCCGCAGAGCAAGACAGCGAAGATAAGAATGCCTGTTGGTGCTTTCATTTTTCCTCCAACAAGGACAAGATATGCAACAATCGATATTATTGAGCGGGATGATTTTTATGTCAAGGGGAAATATCAGCAGGAGAATCGGTTGCAATGGACCAGGGGATCCGGGAGAGGACAAAAAAAGTTCCCGCGCGTGGGCGGGAACAATTATACACGTTTATGGCAGGAGCCCCTTGGTGAGGGCGTCAGTCCTCGAGATCCAGCTCCACGTTGCCTTCGATGGAATCGATCATGAATTGGGCGGATTCGTTGAGGTCGCCTTCGGGGTATTTTTCCAGGAATTCGCGGAAGAGGCGCAGGGCGCGTTCCTCGTCCTTGAGTTCCTCGGCGATGATGAAGGCCTTCATGAAGGAGGCGCGGTAGTCGTCCCTGCCGTTTTGGTAACCATCTATGATCTGGTCGTAATAGGTGACGGCATCCTTGTAATTGCGCTGTTTGGCGGAGTTATCAGCGAAGTTGAAAAGCTCTTCGGCGGTGAGTTCGAGTTTCAGGCGTTCCGGATATTTGACCAGGTTGAATTCCTCAAAGAGCTGCTGCGTGACCTCCTCCTGCTTATCCTTTTGTTTCTGGTTCCTGAGGGTGCCAAAGATGCGCGGCTCGACCTCGGTGAAGCTCTGGATGGTGGCGGGGGTTTCCTCCACCAGGCGGAAGAAAAGGATGTCCCCGCGGGCGGATTCGAAGACCGGGCTGATGTAGCCGACCTCATTATCCCAGACCTTTTGTGAGAATTCCTCGTCAGGCCCGATGCCGGTGATTATCCCGTTGTCATAGATATTTTCCAGGCGGGCGAGCTTGGGCTTGGTGGAGTATTCTTCGATCAGTTCGTCGATCTTTTGGGTGTCATCTTTCTTTACATAGCGTTTGTATTTTTTCAGGGCTTTTTTGGCGGTTTTCTCGTTTTCGAACCACAGGACCTCGATGGAGCGCTTGGCGGGCTTGGTGAACTCCGCGGGATGCTCATCATAATAGGCTTTGGTCTCCTCATCGGTGACCTCGATGGCATCCACCACCAGGCGGCGGAAGGCCTCGTTTAGTATGTGGTAGCGCTTCACCTGCTGGAAATCCTCGTTATCCTCGAGGTATTTGGAGTAATCCTGGTTTTTGGCGTCCACATACATGAGCTGGCGGATGAGCTCCTGGTCCAGAAGCTGCCTGGCGCCCTCGCCCTTGGTGTAAAAGAGCTGTTCCTGCTGGGGCATCCGGGAGAAGTTTTCCAGAAGGGTCCTGACGGTGATGTTGAGATCCTCTTCGGATGAAGTGACCAGTGGGGTGTCCTCAAGTTCACTGTTTTTGGCGGTGTCGAAGAGGTCAATTTCGGCGATGTGGGTGGTGTCAATCTCGACGGAATATTTCTCCTTGAGGCTCTCGACAAGGCTGTCCAGCATCCTGGCCTCGACTCCCGGGCGTGTGCGCTGGTCAAGCTCCGGCAGAACTTCCTCAAAGCTTTTCTGCCTGCCCTCGGTGTATTGGTTCGTGCGGAAGATGTGCCATCCCGTGTCTGTCTCATAGGGGCCGTAAAAAGCTGTGCTGTCAGCTTCGGATTCGGCGATGTATGCCTCCAGATCAGGGTCGTTGCCAACCCCCGGGATGTTGCCGTTGAGGCGGATGTTCTTGATCTCGCCCTTGAGGTTTTTGGCATAGCTGTTCACGTTGTATTCATCCGAGACCTCGGCGAAGGGCTTGCCTTCATTGAGTTCACTCAGGGCTTGGCGGGCGGATTCCTCGTCCTCGGTCTGGATATAGCTGATGCTGAGGTAGGGATGCATGTAAAAGGCCTGCTTGTTGTTGTCGTAATATTCGCGTTTGTCTTCTTCTGTGACCACCACGAGGTCGCCGACATTGCGTTTGTAATATTCCTGGATGTAGAACTGCCTTTTGGCGGACTCGATCCTCTCCAGCACTTCGGGGTCTTTGTCGATCCCCAGTTGCAGCGCTTTGGCCATGAAGGCCTTTTCCACCGCCATGATGTCCAGGACCTGGGCCTGGCCTTCCATGGTGCGGTATCTGCCCTGGGCGTTGGGCGGGAGTTTGGCTATTTTGGCGTCAAGTTCCTGGCGGGTTATGACTCCGCCATCGTATTCGGCCAGGACGTCCGTGTCATTGATCAGGTTTTGATTCGCGACCGTTACCGGTTCAGGATCCGCGGCAAAACAGAGTGTGATTCCCAGCGCCAAGAGCGCGACGGTCAGTTGCCAGCGAGTTCGGTGCATGTCTATCTCCTTGCATAATTGAATTTAGATGAATAATGACAAAAAAAGAATAGACAAGATTGCGTCAAGAATTTTATTTGATTTACGTGAGAACCAAACTTTAAGTTGAGAATTGGCACGTAATGTGCATTAAGAATAAATATGAAAAAATTCCTTAGGAGGAAATACAAATGCTCAGGAAACTGAAGAATCAAAAGGGTTTTACCCTGATCGAAATCCTTGTGGTGGTGATCATCGTCGCCATCCTGGCTGCCCTGGCAGTCCCGATCTATATGCGCTACGTGGAAAAATCTCGTTCCACTGAAGCCCAAACGGCGATCTCCGCCATCCGCAAAACCTATGACGTTTACCGCCAGACCAATGGCACAACCCAGGATTACACCATCGAGAGAGCTCTAGAAGAGACCAATCTCGGCGGCAGCACACTCAAGAACTGGAAGTTCGAAGTGACCGGTAATCCACCCAAAAAATACATCGCGACCTCAACAGAGGAATTTGCCGGCGGTGCGGACAAACAGGTTTGGTACGACGTTGAAGATGCCACGTTCCATGGTTATGGAATAGACGAATTTACCGATCCCGAAACGGAAGCAATGGAGACAGCAACTGACTAAACTGGAGGCAACAAGTTGACTATCCACGAATTACTACGCTTCACTTCAGAGGCGGGGGCTTCGGACTTGCATGTTGCCGCGGGCGCCCATCCCATGGTGCGCGTGAACGGCAGGATGAAGCGGCTGAACCTCCCCATCCTCTCAGTGGAGGAAGTGGAAAACCTGGTCTTCGGAGTGATGAATGAAGTCCAGCAGGAAATGTTCAAAAACCAACTGGAAATAGACTTCTCCACGAAATTAAGCAACGAAGTTCGCTTCCGCGTCAACGCCTTCCATCAGGTGAACGGAATTTCTGCCGCCTTCCGCGTGATCCCCAACGAGATCAAGGGCTACGATGAACTGCATCTGCCGGATATCCTGAAACGCCTGACCACAAAGGAAAAGGGGCTCATCCTGGTGACCGGGCCCACGGGCAGCGGAAAATCCACCACCCTTGCCACGATGATCGACACGATCAACGACAACCGGGCCAGCCACATCATCACGATCGAGGACCCGATCGAGTTCGTGCACCGCAGCAGGAACAGCCTCATCAACCAGCGCGAGCTGGGGCATGACACCTGGAGTTTCACGGCGGCTCTGAGAAGCGCCCTGCGTGAGGACCCGGACGTGATCCTGGTGGGCGAGATGAGAGACCTGGAGACCGTATCCCTGGCGCTGACCGCGGCAGAGACGGGTCACCTGGTATTTGCCACACTGCACACGGGAAGCTGCACAAAATCCATCGACCGTATCATCGACATGTTCCCCAAGGAGCAGCAGCAACAGGTGCGCTCGATGCTTTCCGAATCCCTGGAAGCGGTCCTTTCGCAGACTCTTCTGCCCACAAAGGACGGCAAGGGACGCGTGCCCGCCCTGGAGATCATGGTGGCCAACGCCGCTGTGCGCAACCTCATCCGTGAGGAAAAGACCTACCAGATCCCCTCGATAATTCAGGCCAGCACGAAGGAAGGAATGCAAACGCGCGATCAATCGCTTTACAACCTGGTGATGAACAACCTGGTGGAAAGAACGATAGCCGAGGAATTCGCTGATAATCCCAAGCAGTTTGCCTCAGGAGCTGGATTTTCATGATCCCAATTCCAAAACCGCAAAAGGAAAGGAGCGCTTTTGCCCTCCTGCGCGGCCAGAGCGGCATAACGCTGATCGAAACCCTCGTTTTGATGCTGGTTATCGTTGTCCTGTTGGTCAGCATATATATCGGCATCATTTACGCGGAAAGGCAGCTTCTGGCCAATTACCGGAACAGGGCTGCCACGCTGCTGGTGGTGGGAGAACTGGAAATGGAATATTACCGCCATTCGCGCAGCAAGCCTTTCGAACTGCAGCTGAGCCGGGAGTTTGTATTGGACGATCGGGATCCGGAGAACATTGTCTTCGGCAGCATGACCGTCGAGAGAAAGACAGGCCTGGAATCCTCCAACGAGCAGCTTCTGAACTTCCAGTATCTGGAAGCCACACTCAGCTGGAAGGACCCCGTGACCGAGGAAACGCGGTTTATCCGCATGCGGGAAGATTATTTCATACCCTGATGATAGAATATGTCAGTTAAACGAAACAATATCGGAATATTAAGCAGACAGCGCGGCGTATCGCTGGTCGAGGTGATCTCTGTGATGCTCATAGCGACCATGCTGTTAGTCATCGCCGGCGTTGGTATCGGCGCGTTTTTCCGCAAGTACAAAGAGCTCAACGCCTGGTCTGAACTGCAGAAAGACGCGCTTGAATGCCTGGACATGATCAAGAACGGAGTGGCCGTCGGTAGCGGGAATAACATGGAGTATTACGGCGTCACCAACGCCATGAAACTCCAACTCACCAATACCACGACCACGACCTCTTCAGGCATCAAGATAACCCCGCCTTCGGACCAGGGCCTGGAAACTCCGGATTACGCGCATTTCTACCTCTACGACGGAGTTGTGCGCTGCACATATGTGCATCACGGCATCCAGGCCGCGTCACCGCTCTACGTTTTCCCCAAAAAGGAGAACAGGGACAGGATGAAAGTGGAGAAATTCGAGATAACCAAGATAAATGAAGAGAACGACCTTCTTGCCATCCGGGTCGAGTTGTTTGCCAGAGTCGAGACCGGCACGGAACAATCCAGGAGTGTCCGGTTCAGAACCAAGATGGTGAAGAAGTGAACAATAAGAATCTCCTGAAAGGAGGTGTGAGAATGTTCAAGAAACCAAGCGGCAATATAGCCATAGCAATGCTTTTGATGGTGATAGCGTCGATGTCCGGCTTTACGCTTTCCAGCCTGGCCATGCGGGACGTGGCCGCATTCCAGTATGACTTTGAGGGCTTTCAAAGCATGCTTTTTCTGCGCAGCGAGGCTTACCGGGGCCAGAAAATAGCCCAGAAACTGGGTACCGTGCTGATCCCCATCCGCACTTCGGTACGCAACATAGCAGTGACCAATTCAGCCCTGCGCAAGACCTTCACGATCCAATCTCTGCTGGTCCAGGGAGGCCTGATTGCTGCTGAAGATGTGGTGATGGGCGATCAGCGGCAGATGACGCAGGTGCGCTCCCTGGTCAAATCCAAATCCGGCATCGGGCAGACGGCGATGATGAACCCCAGGTTCTCGATGATCCGCAAATACGGCGTCTACACCCTGGAGACGGAGACCTTCGCGAAATTCATGTATTTCACGGATACGGACGAATCGATGGGAGAGCAGAACGTCTATTTCTACGGCCCGGACCTCGTCTATGGCCGCGTGCACAGCAATTCGGATATCTGGATAAAGCAGGCGGGCGGAGGAACCAACAGCGGCTGGCCCACCTTCCACGGCTGGGTGACGACGCATGGCGAGATCCAGTCCTTCAGCGGCTCCTACCAGGAAGACCAGGTTTTCCAGGGTGGCCTGACTGAAGGTTATCCGTATACGATCTTCCCGGATGAGGCGACCACGATCAGAAGGAACGGAACGACTGTCGGCCCGCCCTATTTCAGCGAGGACCACATCATGTTCGTCGAGGTGGACGGCACAGGGTACACAGCGTATCTGGGCGAAATTCTGGACCCCTACCCGCAGGAGGCTGATGTCCATAACCCCTATCCGCCGGCTGATCCCGATACCTACCTTTATACCAATAACTACAGCGTCCGGGACACCGCCTGGTCCTTCTATTCCAGCAGCAGCTCCCACAACCGCTCCAATTTCGTGTATAGCAAGCTTTGGATACACGGGACATTCGGCTCCTATCAAACCTGGGGCTGCGCGGATACGATGTACCTTCTGGACGACATTGAGCTTAACAACACCATGCCGGGCGCGAATCCGATCAACAACACCTTGGACGTGGTCGGCCTGGTATCGGAAAAATCCATCGTAGTAAAATACGGTTACCGCGACCCCGTCGATTCACTCAGATACCATGGCACCAGCGGACCGGACACCGGTTTTGGCGGCATCTGGATCTACGCCGCGATGGCCGCTCTGGGCGACGGTGGGGGCAATTCATTCGGAGATGGCGTTTTCACCTTCGAATACCAGCATCCCCACCCCTCGGTGCCTGATGTAATGGCCACGGTGGGCGGAGTGCCCACGCTGTTTACAAGGATAGACCTGCACCGGCGCCATTTTCCCCAGACCTATGCCCACGCCTGGCCGCCATTGATAGATTTTCCCTGGTACAATCCCCTCTGGCCTGAACGGGCACCCTATCTTGAAAGGGGTTATATCAGCCTCTATGGCTCGGTTTCCCAACGGCGCAGGGGATTTGTCCACCGCAGTTTTTACGATTCGGAATGGCCCTCGGACGGAGTCTGGAACCAGCCGATAGATTATTGTGGCGGCTCAAGCTCTCCCGCCGCGGTGACCCACAACGATCCGGTTTTCGGCTTCCAACTCACGACCCGGGATTGGCCCGGAGCTTCCGGAACTGGAACAGGCTATAAAAAGAATTACCATTACGACGATAGGTTTTACAAAACATCTCCGATCGACTTCCCGGAAGTCAACCGACTGGACGAAACTCCCTTCCAGGCCATTAACTGGGTGATCAAACGCCCGCCTGAGAACCTGTAATTTTAAAATGTCATAGATAAGAGGAACTATGAAGAAAACTAAAACGCAAAAATTCAAGGAGTCCGTGGGAATAGACATCGGGACTCACAGCGTAAAGGTCGTGCACCTGAAAAAACTGCACGACGGTTACAAGCTGTTGAATTACGAGGTCAGCCCCACAGTTCCACAGGGGATCGAATATGTCCCCAGTGACCTTCGGCCGGACCGGTTTGCCCCGGTTATCGTGGAGATCCTGAAGACCCTGCACATCAACCCCAAGAAGATCCAGCATCTGGTTACCTCCGTCGGCGGGGACAATACCAGCATCAAGCAGATCAAGACCATCTTCCTGCCCGAAGATGAACTTGAATCGGCCCTGTTTTTCGAAGCCAAGAAGCACATCCCCATCAGCGGGACGGACATGATTCTCGATTATCAGGTGCTCAATGTGGAGGAAAAGACCAACAATATGAACATCCTCCTGGGGGCCACATCCAAGGAACTGCTCAATGAGCACACCAACACCCTTGTGACCGCGGGGCTGAATCCCAATATTGTTGACATCGATTCCCTTGCCGTGGCCAACAGCTTTGCCCTGAACGCCTTTGTTGAGGAGGGGGTGTATATCCTTCTCAATCTGGGGGCGCACCGGACGAACATGGTGATCTGGGGTCCCGAGGCCAAGTTCTTCGCCCGTGACATTCCCTACGGCGGTTATCACTTCACGCGTGACATCATGCGCAAGCGCCAGATGGAATATGAAGAAGCGGATGCCTACAAGATGGAATGGGGCCTGCTGGACGATCCAAATTCACCTGATACCAAGACGATCAGCATGCTGGACATTTCCGAGAAATCCACTGAGGACGCCATTGTGGAAGAATTGCGCCGTTCCCTGCGCTTTTACGTCAAGGAAGCGGGAAACAGCGATTTCCGCAAGTTGTATCTCATGGGCGGCACCGCCAAGCTGAAAGGACTGCCGGAATACATCCAGGAAAAGGTCAGCATACCCACCGATGTATTCATGCCTTTCATCAATGTTGAAATGCCCGAAAAGTTCGCGGACAAGAAAGACCCTCAGCTTGCCCTGGCTATCGGCTTGGCAATGCGACCTGAATAGGATGTGAATATGACTAACGTGTTTTATTTCAAATTAAACCTGAACAAATTCGGCGAGATGAAATTGCAGGCGGAACGGGAGAACAAATCCTTCCGCACGGCTGTGATCGTTTTCCTGATCCTCGCGCTGTTGATGTTTGCCGGATTGTTCTTCATAAATAGTTCCCTGAAACAGAAAGTTGAGAACAGGCGCGAGTTCTACAAGGAAATCAGCGCCAAGCTCTCGGATTACCAATCCAGCGAGGACTACCTGTCGGTCGCCGACGTGGACAAGCTGGCCGAGACCTTTGACGACAGGATATTCTGGACCCGCAAACTGGAAGCTCTCAGCCAGGAGATAAACAAGCAGCTGGCTGTCCGCAAGCTGAATTACAGCAACGGGGTCCTGACCATCTACGGCATCATAGAGGTCGATAAGAATATCAAGGAAGGTGATGTCACATACGAATTTGTCCAACGCCTGAAGGAAAATCCGCAGATCAGCAACGATTTCCCGGAGATCAAATCCGGCTCCAAGATCAGGCAGATTTCCAAAGACACCGAGATACTGGAATTTCAGATCGAGTGTTACAGCCGTGACGCCGCGGGTTTCAGGGGAGGTTCGAGATCATGAAGCAAAAATACCTCGTCTTCATACTGGTGATGGTTTTGGTGACGATAGTCTTCTTCTGGCTGGCGGGCAATTCCCTCAGCAAGAACCTGGCCGAAATACGCGACTATGACAACAAGATCAAAACCACCCTGGAAAAACTGAACAGCGCAATGATCATGAATGAGCAGCTGAAGGAATTCACGCAGATCATCGACAACAGCCTCACGACCAGTGATGAATTTTCGGTCGATGAGCTGAACGAATTCCAGAAGATCCTGGAGAAAGTGCGCGACGACAATAAGATGAAACTGATCAAGATCTCGGATTCCAGCAAATTCACTGAAGCCGGCATGATCGAAACCACCTACAACCTGGAGCTGCAGGGCACCTTCCAGCAGATGGGACGGTTCCTCTCCGCCATTGAGGCGATGAACAATATCATCAAGATCCAATATCTGGATATCAGCCCGGCCCAGACATCAGAAAAATCCGACAATCCCAATGCCCCCAACAAATACCGGATAACCATGGAATTGTCAATTTTCAAGGTTAAAAAGGAGGCATAAATGCAACTGAGATTCATAAAAGATTTTGCCATAGGCCTCATTGTGATACTGCTTCTTGCCTACGCAATCCGCCTTTACACGATGAACGCACAGGAAGACAAGATCCCGGAGCAGTCCAGATACACGGATGAATCCGTCACGGACACGCTCAGGGCAAGGATAATGACCATCGAATCATCGATCGCGGACAGGCAGAACTTCGTCTTCTCGATCAACCACGACCCCCTGCGGCAAGGCAATATAATCAAGGACCGCTTCGACATGGCCAAAGAGTTTGAGGAGATGGTCCGCAACACGTTCAGGCCCACAGGAACCTACATTGATGAAGAAACAGGAGACAAGCTGGTGACCGTGGAATTCCAGGAAAAGATATATACAGGCCGGGTCGGCGAGGTAATCGCCGGACGCAGGATAACCTGGATCGAGGATGATTCGATCGGTATATACTATGGCGGACCGCAGACCCTGGCTGTAAAACCGAGACCCGATATGCCGGATTTCACCCAGGAAGAACAACAGAAGCAATCGATCGATCAAAATTACTAATATAAATAAAAAGTAGCTGGAGAAAATATGTTACACGCTTTCGCATCCAAACGCTTTATTATTTGCGCGCTCACTCTGAGCCTCCTCTTCGGGGTGGCCTTGCTGGGAGCCCAAACGAGCGACTTAAGGAAACCTGTCACATTGAACAGTATTGATGAACCGCTTTCTTCGGTTCTGAACGCATTGTCACGCCTCAGCGGGACCAACATCGTCCTGGCCACAGACCAGGCGGGCGGGGCCGAAAGAGAGGAAAAAAGGGTTACCGTCAACATCAAGGATGTCCCGATCGAAACCGCGGTATCCCTGGTCGCGCGTTCCGCCGGCCTTTCCTACAGGATATACGGGGACAACACCTTCCTGGTGGGGACAAGGCAGAACATCACTGAATCCGCGGGTGAACGCAGCAATATCATTTACCTGAACAACCTCGACGCGGAGAAGGTTAGCGAGGCCCTTGGAGAAACCGAGGGCATCGTGGTTCCCCTGGAGGGACAAAATGCCATTATGGTTTATGGCAACACGGACACCTACGAGAGCATCAAGGAACTGGTGGAAAGGATAGATGTGGTGCAAAAGCAGGTGGAGATCCGGGTCAGGCTGATCGAGATCAATCTCACGGATTCCAAGAAGATAGGCATCGACTGGAGCCGTTTGAACCACCTGACCACGATCATCGCCGAGGATCCGGTCAATGAGTTTGGCGCTGGCCTGCCCTACAACTACACCGATGTGGAAGGTTACCTGCCGCACGGAGATCCTCTTGATTTCGCGCAGCTGCCGGATCAGCAGCATTTCCAGAGGATAAACGGATTTGACGACATCGGCTATTTCAGCCGCCAGCTGACCGCTTTCGACATCACGATCGACTGGCTTCTGGAAAACAACACCGCCAAGCTTCTGACGGATACGCGCATCACCTCCCTCAACGGCGTTGAGGCCCAGATCCATATCGGAGAAGTGGTCCCCTTCGTGGTCACCGACAACGAATACCAGATCCAGGTCGAACGTGAGGAAGTGGGCATCATGCTGAATGTGATCCCCACGGTAAACGCGGACGGATTGATAACTGCGAAGATATCTCCCGAGGTCAGTTCCGTGACCGAACTTGTGGGTGGCTACGTGCCGCGCACCAAGGTCCGCAGGATAAACTCCACCGTCACGGTTCCCAATGAGCACAAGATCATCGTGGGCGGATTGTTGAATTCATCAATCACCACCCGTGTGGCGAAACTTCCGCTTTTAGGAGACCTTCCCTTCATCGGCAAGCTTTTCCAGCACACGACGGAAAATGTGGATAACACCGATCTCATCATAGAGATCACACCCCGTATCGTCGGGATGGATCAGGCCACACCGGATCCCAAAGTTGAGGAATGGAAAAACCTTGGCGAGATCAAGCTCGATGAGCGCCTGACCAGGCGCCTGGTCGAATTTGAAGAACCCGAAGAATACAATAATGAGGATAACTAAGGGGATGATAATGAAAAACTATAAACGACTTTTCCCCATACTGACATTTATGGTGATTGCGCTGCTCGCGCTTACGACATCCTGCGACAGGCGCAATCCACCGCCCACGCAGGTCGGGATCACGGATCCCTCCGAAGCGCGCATCATCACCAAGATGGTGGCCACGCCGGATACCATATATGCTGACAATAACATCACCTATTCCGAGATCAGCGTTACGATCAAGGATGGTGAAGGTTTTGGAGTTCCCTCCCAGATCGTTAATTTCCGCACTGATTTAGGGCGCATCCTGGCGAACGTGCCCACAGACAGCAGCGGCGTGGCGACCACGACATTTTGGGATGACGGGGACCAGGGCATGGCGGATATCACCGCCGTGGTCAGAAACTATTCGGACACCGAAAACGTGGTTGTGGCGGCCGATACCGCGATGACCCAGGTTTACATAGGAGAAGTGCCGGAAGTCGAGACCGTGACCTTGAATTTCCTCTCTACGGCGAACCCCTATCCCATGACGGTCATGCAGATGACGGAGATCAACGCCACGGCCATCAATGTGTTGGGGAATGACGTTCCGGACAACACGCTCATAAGCTTCAACTGTACGAAAGGGAGGTTTGTGGATAGCGCCGGTAACGTGCTGGGTATATCCATAGTGGCTGAAACCGTCAATGGGCGGGCTTATGCCTATTACAGCGCCGGATCTGTGGCAACGACCACACCGGGTGTGGAGAATGCCTTTGTTACGGCTAGTATCGGAGATGTTTCCAGCACCAGGGAAGTCCTTATCAGGCCCGGCAACCCGGCCCAGATCGGCCTGCAATCCTTTGTGGAGGTGGATGGCGAGATGATCGAAGCGGACACAAGTTTCGTGGCCAGCCCCAATCATATCTTTATGCGCGCCACTCTTAACGATAACCATGGGAATCCTTGCCAAACCAAGCCCGTTCGGTTTGAAACCAACCTGGGGACTTTCCTGAACACCACTCAAAGCGTTACCATCAACACGGATGACATGGGCGAGGCCCAGGTTCGCTTCACCCCCGGTTTGACTGCCGGCGCGGCGATCATCCAGGCCTTTGCCAACAACGACACCCTTCAGACGCAGCTGATATTCAACATCACCTCAGACGACATCCAATCCATATCCTTCACCCAGGAAGGCCAGATAGACCTGAACGTGGCCAACACGGGTGGCGTGGAATCGGCCATCCTGAGGGTCAATCTCAAGGATATCAATGGGAACCTGATCGATTCACCCCAGGATGTCTATTTCAGGATCGTCAACACCAATCCGCCCGCAGGGGCGAACCTGAACGGCTACCCCGTACAGGACAGCGTGCTGGCGATATCCAGTGGAGGCCAGGCCCAGGTCTCGGTTAACAGCGGTTCCGAATCCGGGATCCTGATCCTCCGGGCCTCGTGTACCAATGACAGCGGCAGATGGGTGCGCGCCACCAAGGCAAACATCGTGATCCACGCCGGACCTCCTGCGGAAGTCAGGCCCTTCATCGGCGGCTTCAACACCGGCGAGGATATGGGCGGCGGCCTCTGGCGGGTCATAGCCGGAGCGGTTGTCAAGGATATTTACGGAAATCCGGTCGACCGGGGCACATCAGTGTTTTTCGAGCTGGTAAACAATGTCACGAACTGCGAGATAGGCGGTAATGCCTATGTGGGCAATGTCAGCGTCGAGGACGATTCCCTGGATGGCGTTGCCTATACCACGCTCAGCTATTCCGGCATTTACACCAACGATCTTATCACGATCAAGGCCAGCACAGGTGAGGTTGGGGGTGACGGAATCTCCGGATATGCCACTGTTCCTCTTCCTCTCAACGATCCCCGCTTCGAGATCCAGGCCAATCCGGCATCACTGATCTTTGGTGATACCTCTCCGGACTGGAAATCTTCGGAAATCTATGCCGTGCTGACTGACGGACAGGGACAGCTGATCGGAAATTCGGCCATCATGCTACTCTGTACCAAGGGTGAATTCGTTGCCATACCCGGTTATAACAACAACTATCCGGACGATCCCGCCTGGAGGATCATCACAGACGATGGGAGTTACGGGACAGGCGATTACCAGGGCTGGGCCTGGGGACAAATACGTTTCCACAGGTTGGAAGTCCCCGCCGGCGATTCCATGACGGAAACTCCCGGCCAGACATCGGCAACAATAATCGGCCGTATTCTGGGTACCAACGTGAGCGCTGAGACAACGGTTGCGCTTTACAGATACTGGACCCCGAATCCGCCGTTCTAAACATAATTATCACAGGCGCGGGGAAGGCCTGAAACCTTCCCTGCGCATATTCTGAAGGAGCCCAAAAAACCAAGCGGCTCGAAAGACAAGTTTACAATATCGCACAAAGGATGACTTTAAATGAGTTATAACCCCCAGTTTGCCAGATTGGGAGAGATCCTCGTCCATGAAGGCTACGTAAATGAAGACCAGATCAAGGAAGCGTTGATCAAGCAATCCAATTTCGGCTTGAAGATCGGCGAAACCCTCATCAAACTTGGTTATCTGAATGAAAAGCAATTGCTTCAGGTCCTGAACAAGCAGCTCGGGTATGACATTGTCCAGGAAAAGGATTTGATGGATCTGGATGTGAACATCGTATCCATGGTTCCGGAGCCTTTCGCAACAGAGAACAGGGTGATCGCGCTGCGCGAGGAAGGTGACGGCATCGTGGTGGCAATGGCTGATCCGGAAGACCTTACCGTCCAGGACAGCCTTAAAAAACTCCTGGGCAAGAATATCAAACCGACGCTGATCAGCGAAACGGCCCTAAAGGACACCATAGAGAAGTATTACAAAAGCATCCGCACCACATCCCAGGTTGAGGATGCGGTGGGCGGATTTGATTTTGTGGCCGTGGACGATGAAGAGAATGAGATCACCATCTCTGCTGCTTCTTCTGACGCTGACGCGCCGATCGTCAAGCTTTTGAACCTCATCATCAACGAAGCCATCAAAGCCGGTGCCACAGATATCCATATCGAGCCTTTGACCAAGAACACGCGCGTGCGTTACCGTGTTGACGGTGCCCTGAGAGAGGTCATGACTCCTCCCATCGGCATGCACGCGGGACTCATTTCGCTGGTGAAGGTCATGTCCAAACTGAACATCGCCGAACGCCGGCTGCCCCAGGACGGGCACATATCCCTCAAGACATCGGTGAAAAGTGTCGATGTGCGTGTTTCGATCACCCCCACAGTGCTTGGCGAAAAGGTCGTGATGCGTCTTCTGGACAAGGGTGAATTTGGATTCAAGCTTACCACGCTCGGGTTCGAGGAGGATGACATGGAGATATTCTCCAGGATCATTCGCCGCCCCTACGGGATCATCATCGTTTCGGGACCCACGGGAAGCGGTAAGTCAACCTCCCTGCACGCGGCCCTGAAGGAGATCCAGGATATTGAATCCAACATCATCACCGTTGAGGATCCTGTTGAATACCGTCTGGAAGGCATAACTCAGATCGAGACCAAGGAACAGATCGGCCTCACTTTCGGCACCGCGCTGCGTTCGGTTCTCCGCCAGGACCCGGACATCGTGCTCATCGGAGAGATCCGTGACCAGGAAACGGCTGATATAGCCATCAAATTCTCCCTCACGGGACACCTTGTGTTCTCAACCCTGCACGCCAACGACGCCCCCAGCACGGTTACCCGTATGATCGACATCGGGATCAAACCCTATCTGGTGGGTTCATCCCTGAACCTGGTTATGGCCCAGCGCCTCGTGCGCAAAATATGCCCCTACTGCATACAGGATTACAAACCCACGGAACAGGAACTCATCGATAGCGGCCTCACACCGGAGGAAGCTGAGAATATCGACTTCAAGATGGGCAAGGGATGCGTGCATTGCGATAACACCGGATTCTCCGGCCGTACCGGCATCTTCGAGCTTCTCATCATCAATTCAGATATTCGCCGCATCATATATGAGGGTGGAAACCAGGACCAGGTTCGGGAAGCCGCCCTGCAATCCGGGATGCGCACCCTGCACGATGCCGCCATTGCCAAAATGAAGCGCGGGCTAACCACCATCCGTGAAGTCATCAAGATGACGATAGTGGAATAATTTAAGAAGGTACCAGCTATGCCAAATTTTGCCTATATAGTCAAAGATGCCAAAGGCGCCAGGGTCGAGGGCATAATCAAAGCCGACACCCTGGATATGGCAGTTGATAAACTGGCCAAGGAAGGGAGCACCATAATATCCGTGAAAGCAGCTGCTGAAGGTGCTTTCAAGGGCAAGCTCTCGCTCTTTGACAAGCTTATGCTCCAGATCTACAAATGGCGCACGGGCGTTTCCCTCAAGACCCTTGTGTTCTTCACCCGACAGCTTTCCACGATGTTTTCCGCGGGACTTACCATTGAGAAGTCCATTTCGGATTTGGAAAAGGAGGAGAAGAACAACAAATTCGCCAAAGTGCTGCGTCGCCTTTCAGACGACATCCGCAAGGGCTTTTCGCTCTCCGAGGCAATGGAGCAGCATCCCGGGGTTTTCAATCCCCTGTATGTGGCACTTGTCAAAGCAGGAGAGGTTTCAGGTACCCTGCATACGGTGCTGGATGAACTTTCGGATTATCTGGAGAAGATCGAGGATACCCGCCGCAAGGTAACCTCAGCCATGGCTTATCCTGTATTCATCCTGATCTTCCTCGTCGTAGTTGTTTGGATAATGTTCTATTACATAATCCCGCTTTTCGCTGACGTCTATCGCGATTTCAACGCGGAGCTGCCCATACCGACACAGGTGGCCATAGCGATAAGCGATTTCGTCACCAACAACGTCTTCCTGGCCATTCTTATCATCCTGAGCGTGGTGATCGGACTTTTCTTCATAACCCTCACGGACCGGGGGAGATATGTTTTCGACACGATAAAACTAAAGATCCCGGTCGTGGGCAAAGTGATCACAAACTCCATCATGAGCAAGTTCGCCCGCACTTTCTCCATCCTCATGGCTGCCGGAGTGCCCATCATGGACACCATGGAACTGACTGAGAATGTTGTGCAGAACGCCGTTGTGGAAGGCGGTGTGCGCAGGGCCCGCGTGATGGTCAAGGAAGGTTATGGCGTTGCCAACGCTTTTCGCCGCACAGGATTGTTCCCCCCCACACTGCTGCAGATGTTAAACACGGGCGAGGAAACGGGGGATATGGACAAACTCCTCGGTAAGGCCGCCCAGTTCTACGAGAAACTCGTTGACGCTGTGGTGGACAGGCTCACTTCCCTGATCGAGCCGCTGTTGATCGTCATCATGGCAGTGGTGGTCGGTGGGATCATCATCGTGATCTACCTGCCGATCTTCAGCCTTGGCGAGGCTATGAGCCAGGGACTCAGATAAACAAAGCATATCTTGAAAAATATCAGGCCGGGAACTCGTTTTCCGGCTTTTTTCTTCTGAAAAGTGGCTTTCTGCCCTGATATTCCAGAGTTATCCTGCTTGGATTTGAAACGCCCACAACAAACCCACTACTGCCTGAGTTCCCGCTGGTTCAGCGTTTACTGAGCGCGAGGTCAGGCAGTGGCCAGGCAGTCAGGGAAAAGGGCGAAAGGATGCTTTTTCTTCTTTCCAATTCAGCCCGAAAGTAAAAAAAGCCGGCTGTTCAAGCCGGCGTTGGGGTGATTTATTGTGTGGTTCAGACCGTGGAGGGCAACAATCCGTCCCGCCTGAGCAGGGCATCGGGATCGGGCTCTCTGCCCCGGAAGGCAATGAACAGGTCCATCGGATGGAAGGCGTTGCCACGGGCCAGGATGTGTTCGCGGAAAGATCCGGCCACCTCGGGGTTGAAGATCCCTATTTCCTTGAACAGGCTCCAGGCGTCGGCTTCCAGCGCTTCGGCCCATTTGTAGGAATAATAGCCGGCTGAATAACCACCGGCAAAGATATGGGCGAAGGCGCAGGACATATTGCTGCCCTTGATGGGAGGGAGGACCTGGAAGCGTTCGATCGCTTTTTTCTCAAAGGCGTCTATGTCCTCGATCTTTTCCGGCGAAGTTGTGTGCCAGGTCAGATCCAGCATGCCGTAGCGGAGCTGGTTGAGGTTGGCCAGCCCGGCCTGGAAGTTCTTCGCGGCGATGACTTTGTCCAGAAGTTCATCGGGCAGTGGTTCGCCGGTCTCATAGTGTTTCGCGAAGAGGTTGAGCGCCTCTTTTTCCAGCAGCCAGTTTTCCATGATCTGGCTGGGCAACTCGACGAAATCCCAGAGCACGCTGGTGCCCGAAAGTCCCTTGTAATAGCCATCCGCGAGCAATGAATGCAGCGCGTGGCCAAATTCGTGGAATATGGTGCGGACCTCGTCCAGGCGCAGCAGGGAGGGATGGTCCTCTGAGGAGGGGGTGAGCGAGGCCACGATCGAAACCACGGGCCGGCGCATTCCGTCCCGGAAAAGGCCCTGTCCCTGGAACGACGTTTGCCATGCGCCTCCACGTTTCGTATCGCGGGGGAAGAGATCCATGTACATCAGTCCCAAAAATTTTCCCTCGTTGTCGTAAACTTCCCAGGTCGTGACGTCCGGATGATAGACCGGAACGTCGTGCACCTGCTTGACCTCGATGCCGTAGATCTGCCTGGCGACGATGAACAAACCGTCCAGGACGTTCTCCACCTTGAACCAGGGGCGCAATTCCTCGGGATCGTAGGCGAACAGCTTTTCCTTGAGCTTGTTTGAGTAATAGCTCATGTCCCAAGGTTTGAAGTCGGTTATGCCGTCCGTTTCGCAAGCGAAATTGACGACTTCCTCATATTCCTTTTGCGCGGCAGGATAGGCTACCTCGTATATTCTTTCCAGGAAGTTCAAGGTGGTATCGATGTTTTCCGCCATGCGGTTTTCCAGGACATAATCCGCGTGGGTCTTGTATCCAAGCAGATGGGCGCGCTGCTCGCGCAGTTCAATGATGCGCTTGATGTTCTCCTGGTTGTCGAAATCATCCTTGAAGGCGCGTGAGGCATAGGCCGTCTGGATCTTCCTGCGCAGCTCGCGGTTTCTGCAGTAGGTCAAAAACGGGATCATGCTGGAGGGCTGGAGGCTGAACACCCAGCCGCCTTCCTTGCCTTTGACTTTCGCCAGATGGGCAGCCCCGGCCAGTGCGCCGGCGGGGATACCTTCCACGTCCTTGGGATCAGTGACATGCAGTTCCCAGGCGTTGGTCGCGCCAAGCACGTTGTCGCTGAATTTGGGGCTGAGTTTGGAGGCTTCCTTGACTATCTCCGTGAGTTTGGCCTTGTCTTCATCCGAAAGCAGTGCCCCGCCGCGGATGAAGTTTTTGTAGGTCTTCTCGATCAGGCGGTGGCGTTCCGCGCTTTTCAGTTGATCACGGTCCGAAAATTCTTTTGGGAGTTCCGGTTTGGGCTTGCCCTCAACTTCCTTTTCGTAGACCTTTTTGACCCGCTCGAAGATCTTGGGATCAGTGAGAATGCTGCTGCCGAACTCTGCCAGGAGTGGTGATATCTTCTGGGCCAGGGCTTTGAATTCCGCGTCCGAATGGGCGGAAAGGAGGTTGAAATAGATGCTGGCCACATAATCCAGCTTTTCGCCGTTCAGGTCCAGGGCGAGGATCGTGTTCTCAAAATCCGGTTCATCCGGGTTGTTCTTCAGTTCTTCGATCTCCTGCCTGGCCAGTTTCAAGGATTCCTGGACGGCCGGGAGGAAATGCTCCGTTTTGATCTCGGGGAAGGGGATGGCTTTCAAACGATGCTTGTTTTCCTGCCATAAGAGTGGATTTTCAGATTGTGTCATGTGATGTCCTTTATTAATTTATTCTCTTGTCAATATGATAACCGGGACGCGGGTTGCGGGCAATTCCTTTATGAAAAAAAGTGGAAAAACAATCCCGGAATTTGGGTGAAAATTAACAGAAAATTTAATTGACGGATATGGAGGATTATCAGATGGTGCATTTGTA
>CAYRVG010000057.1:0-2504 GCA_964427765.1 uncultured Candidatus Cloacimonadota bacterium | reverse complement strand
TTTCAAATATTCGCGCACCTTGCTGCGCAGGGCGCCGGTGCCTTTGCCGTGCACGATGCGCAGGGTGTGCAAGCCGGCCAGCAGGGCGTCGTCCAAAAGTTCGTCGATCAGGGGCTTTGCCTCGTCGAAGGTGAGCCCCAGCAGCTTGAGCTCAAAGCGCGCCTTTGGGGTGGCATGGGCTCTGGCGGCCGTGAAGGCCTCCCTTTCCGCCGGGGCCGGTTTGGCTTTGTAAAGATCCGATACCGGCATTTTGAAGCTGATGCCGTTCATATCCACCCTGGCGGTTTCCTCCCGGATCTCCAGGATGACGGCCTCGGCGTCGAAATTCGCGAGCCAGACCCGGTCGCCTGGCTGGGGGTTCGGCAGCGGCCTCCTGTCTTCCGCTCCGGATTCGGCGAGCTCCTCACGGATGGCTTGCAGCCTGCCCGATATTTCATGCAATTTTCTTTCCGAAAGGGTCTTGCGTTCCTGGCGCTCCAGCTTCCTCAGTTCGTCCTGCTCCTTCTGGTAAAGTTTTTGCTGGGAGATCAGCTCGCCTTGCAGCTCGGCGATGAATTTGCGCTTGCGCTCTTTGAGTTCGGCCTCCAGTTGGGATTCCTTCTCTTCCAGTTCCCGGATCCTGGCCTCGAGGTTGCGCGTCTTGAGCTGATATTCGTAGGAGGCCCGGCCCAGGGCTTTCTTTTCGGATTGCATCTTCTTCAAAAGCTCTGTGAATTCGATGTTCTGGGAGCCGCTGAGGCCGCGGGCGCGATCGATCAGCTCACGCTCCATGCCCAGCGAGGAGGCCACCTCGATGGCGAAGCTATCGCCGGGAATGCCCGTGGAAAAGCGGAAGGTGGGCTGCAGGCTCTTGAGGTCGAATTGCATCGCGGCGTTGAGGCAGGCGGGATGGCTCTCCGCGAAGATCTTCAGGGCGGTGTAATGCGTGGTGACCACCGCCTTGCAGCCGGTTTCGGTGAAGCGCTCGAGGATCGCCTGGGCCAAAGCCGAGCCCTGTTGGGGATCCGTCGCGGCGCCGATCTCGTCGATGAGGATGAGGCTGCCTTCATCCGCCGCTTCCAGCATCCGCTTGATCTTCCCGATGTGGGAGGAGAAGGTGGAGAGGGCGTTGGCGATGGATTGGTCGTCCCCGATATCGGCGTAAACCCGGCTGAACATCCCTATTTTACTTTCCCCAGAGGCGGGGACGGGCAGCCCGGAAAGCGCCATCAGGGTGAGCAGGCCCACGGATTTCATCAGGACGGTCTTCCCTCCGGTGTTCGGCCCGCTGAGCAGGATGATCTTTTCATTTTTGCCCAGGGAAAGATCAAAGGGCACCACCAAAGAGGGTTTTTTCAGCATCAGGATGAGCAGCGGGTGGCGGGCGGAAACGAGCTCCAGAAAGGGCTCATCCACGATCTCCGGGGCATTGGCGCCCAGGACGCGGCAGAGCCGCCCGCAGGCGAAGCGGAAATCCAGTTCGGCCAGGGCGGATTGGTTTTTCAGCAGGAACTTTTTCTGCTCCCTGATCTGGGCCGTGAACTCCGTGAAGATGCGGTGGATCTCCCGCTTTTCCTCCTGTTTGAGGAGCTGGAGCTCATTGTTCAGGGGAACGACGCTCTGGGGCTCGATGAACAGGGTGGACCTGCTTCCGGAATGTCCCTGCACGATCCCGGGCACGTAGGCGCCGGCGTTTTCCTTGATGGGGAGGACGTAGCGCTCGTCGCGCCGGGTGATGAATTTATCCTGCAAAAAACTGCTGAAGCGGTTGTCGTCGAGCATGCCCTGCATGGTCTTCATTATATTGCGCTGCAGGGAGCCGGTCCGCTTGCGGATGCGCGCCAGCTCCGGGGAGGCGGAATCGAGGACCTCTCCTTCGGGATCGAAGATCTCGTCAAAACGGCGGCAGATCTGGGGCAGGGGGGTGATCTTTTGCCAGATCCTGGCCAGGGCGGGGAAATCCCGGATAAATTCGGCTTTGGCAGCGGCAATGATGCCCAGCCCCGCGTTCTGGTCCACGAGCAGGAATTCCTCGAAAGCAAAGAGGGAAAATTCGGCGGAATCGAAGAGGGGCGAGATATCCGAGAGTTCGGAAAGATCCTGGTCTATCCCCATCTCCAGGCATGACTGGATCTGGGAGACGACGCTCAGGCTTTCCTCGATGGCGGGTCTTTCACCCAGGGGGCGAAGTTCTGCGGCCAGTTCCCGGCCCAGAGGGCTGTGGCAGCGCCGGGCGATCTGTTGGACCAGGCTGGCGTATTCCAGATCGGCAAAGAGTTCCCTGTCCTTCATTGGGCGGTTTCTTCGGCTTCCTTTTCCTTTCTCAGGTGTTCCGAAAGTTGCCTGTATCTTTCCATCTCATTCAGGTTCAGCCTTTCCACCAGTTCTTCCTTGAGGGTGTCTATCCCCACGTAGACGCGGTGGTTTTCAGGATCCTTGAGCGGGGTGGAGATCGAGGGGGCATAATCCAGCACGAGCATGATCACCATGATCGCCAGCAGGCCGTTCAGCAAACCGAAGGCCAG